>JADLHL010000013.1 GCA_020848815.1 Chitinophagaceae bacterium
AAGTACAGTACAAAGTGCCCGCCAACAAGCCTCACCAATTGCAGCAAGCCAATGCCAAAGCGGGCTTCAACAGGCAAGCTTATTTTACTGCAGCAACACCTGTGTGGGAAGATGCTACTGCAGCCAGTGGCATCAACTGGCGACACACAGAAAATGATTTTGTAGACTTCAACAGGCAATACCTTATTCCGCATGCACAGTCAACCAGAGGACCACGACTGGCAGTAGCGGATGTAAACAACGATGGACTCGAAGACTTTTTTGCCTGTGGTGCACATACTCAGCCGGGTGTGCTGATGATGCAGCAACGCAATGGCAGTTTTGCTGCAGCTAACGTGCCTGCATTGGTGAGCAGTGCTGTAAGTGAAGATGTAGATGCATTGTTTGTGGATGTAAACAAAGACGGCTTTAAAGATTTGTATGTAGTGAGTGGCGGCAATGAACTGGATAGCGGCACTACTGCACTGGCCGATCATTTGTACATCAACGATGGTAAAGGAGGATTTACTGAATCAACACATCCTTTGCCGTTGCCCCGCACCAATAAATCATGTGTAGCCGCCAGCGATGTAGATGCCGATGGCGATATGGATTTATTTGTAGGTGGCCTCACTAATTCTGTGCGGTATGGTTATCCGCAAGATGCTTATCTGTTGCTGAATGATGGAACCGGAAAATTCACTAACGCTACTGCACAGCAAATCAATCTCAGCCAGTTGGGCATTACAACCAGCGCAGCATTTGCCGATGTAAATGGCGACGGCACGGAAGACCTGATTGTAGCAGGAGAGTGGATGCCGGTGGTGGTATTCATCAATCAGAAAGGAACATTTACCAAGCAAGAAATAGCAGGCAGCACTGGCCTGTGGCAAAACATACAGGTAACTGATGCTAATGGTGATGGCAAGTTAGACATACTGGGCGGCAACTGGGGGCTCAATAGCAAGTTGGCATCAGGCAAAAATGGACCGGTGAAATTGTATGTAAAAGACTTTGATAAAAACGGTAGTGTAGAGCAAGTGATGGCCTACACAGTAGATGGCAAGGAATACAGTTTTCTGGCAAAAGATGAATTAGAAAGACCATTGCCCGTATTGAAGAAAGCTTATCTCACTTATGGCGAAGTGGCCGGCGAAACGGTGCAATACATGTTCTACGATTTGTTTAAAGACTATTACGAAACAAAAGCAGAAACACTGGCCTCAAGTGTATTCATCAACAATGGAAAAGGAAGCTTTAGCATACAACCATTGCCGAAAGCCGTACAGCAATCACCGCTCTTTGCATTTGTGAAAATGCCCGATGGAAAAGCGGTATGGACGGGCGGCAATTTCTATGGAACTGTTCCTTACGAAGGCCGCTACGACGGGCAGCTGTTTACAGGGTTGCAGTTGGGCAGCAACATTACCACTACTGCAACCTTGCCCTGGCTGAGCGGCGAAATGCGGGATGCCAAATGGATATTGGTAAATGGCCAATTGAAATTATTGATAGCCCGTAATAACGCACCCCTATTGCTGCTGCAAATGCCCGGCAACGATCAACGTAAATAACCATAACCTATACCGATGGTAAGCATCGGCAAAAATTTACCTATACTATGAAATTCCTAAGTAACACACTGCACAAAAAATGGGTTCGACAATCCTTTTTGCTCACAGGTATTGCTGCTGTGGCAGTTATTGCCATTGCCTGCAATAAGAAAAGTAATCCTTCGCCAACACCGGAGCCAACGCCAACCGGTGAAGTAGAACAATGGATAACCCGTGCCGATCAAACATTGCTGTTGAACAAGGCCGACAAGTTGCTGCCTTTTGTAACCACCAGTAATACCAATGCCAACATTGACATTACTGAATCGACCACTTACCAAACGGTAGATGGCTTTGGCTATACACTCACCGGTAGTAGCGCCTACCTCATTAACTCGATGAGCACAACAGAAAAAAACAATTTGCTGAATGAACTCTTTGGCAACAGTGCTACATCAATAGGTGTGAGTTATTTGCGTATTAGTTTGGGTGCCAGCGACCTGAGCCCATTTGTATTTAGCTACAACGATTTGCCTGCCGGCCAAACCGATGAAACGCTTAGCAAGTTTAGCCTTGCTGCAGACACGACCGATTTGATTCCGGTGCTCAAGCAAATACTCACCATCAATCCCAACATCAAAATCATGGCTTCGCCTTGGAGCCCGCCTACGTGGATGAAAACTAACGGCAACAGCGTTGGTGGTTCTTTGCAGGAAAAATATTATGCTGTGTATGCCCAATATTTTGTGAAGTACATCCAGGCCATGAAAGGCCGCGGCATTACCATTGATGCAGTAACCATTCAAAATGAACCTGAGCATGGCGGCAACAATCCAAGCATGCTCATGAACGAAGCACAGCAGACGGCTTTTATCAAAAACAATTTGGGCCCTGCTTTTAAAGATGCTGGCATCACTACTAAAATTATTATTTGGGATCACAACTGCGACAGACCAAACTATCCTATCACCGTGTTGAATGATCCCGATGCAAAAAAATACATCGATGGTTCAGCGTTCCATTTGTATGCCGGCGATATTTCTGCCCTGAGCACTGTACGCAATGCACACCCAGATAAGGCGCTGTATTTTACCGAGCAATGGACAGGTAAAAACGGCAGTTTCGATGGCGATTTGAAATGGCATATCCGCAACGTTATCATTGGCTCCATGCGCAACTGGAGCCGCGTTGCATTGGAGTGGAACCTGGCCAACAATCCGCAGTTTGGCCCGCATACACCCGGCGGTTGCACCGAGTGCCGTGGTGCCCTTATGATCAACGGCAACCAGGTGACCCGCAATGTGAGCTACTACATAGTGGCACATGCTTCCAAGTTTGTACCAGCTGGTTCTACACGTATTGAAAGTGTTGGTCCTGGCAATCTGGCGCATGTAGCTTTCAAAACACCCGCTGGTAAAAAAGTATTGCTGGTGCTCAACGACAATGGCTACGTAGTCAACTTCAATATCAAGATCAATGGTAAGTGGGCTGTGGCGCAATTGCCCGCCAATGCAGTAGGTACATACGTTTGGTAAGCAATAGCAATACAAGTCCGTTATACTTTATACAACAACCATAAAGCAATAGAACATGAAAAGATTGATTGCAGGTTTAGCCGCCACCATGTTGCTGGCATGCCAAACTTCACCCAGTGAGAAAGAAACAGCAGCTGCAGCATTTTCTACAGAAGGAAAGCAGGTAATTGCTGTAACCACTGCGGATAGCACCGACCTGCGCCTCACTGTAAATGATACACTCAGTTTTACTGATATGGCACAGCCTGTAGAGTCG
The DNA here is from genome assembly GCA_020848815.1 of Chitinophagaceae bacterium. Taxonomy (GTDB): domain Bacteria; phylum Bacteroidota; class Bacteroidia; order Chitinophagales; family Chitinophagaceae; genus Phnomibacter. The sequence goes on from JADLHL010000013.1 coordinate 3,324, forward strand.
CAGGTGCTGGTGTTTGTAGATCCGGGTAAAGAGTTTCAGCACTACGAAGGCATTGGTGCAGCACTCACTGATGCATCGGCAGAAACTTTTTACAAATTGCCCAAAGCGGCACAGGATGAATTTCTGAAAGCACATTTCGATAAGCAAAATGGTATTGGTTACAATTTTGCCCGCACCAATATCAACAGCTGCGATTTTAGCAGCGACATGTACACGTATGTACAAGATGGCGATAAGGAGTTGAAAACATTCGACATTGCCCACGATAAAAAATACAAGCTGCCTTTTATTAAAGCATCCATTGCTGCAGCGGGTGGCAAGCTCAATTTGTTTGCCAGCCCATGGAGCCCGCCGGCTTTTATGAAAGACAACAACGACATGCTGAAAGGTGGCAAACTGAAGCCGGAGTTTTACAACTCTTGGGCCATGTATTACACCAAGTTTATCAAAGCATACGAAGCGGAAGGTGTACCGGTGTGGGGCATTAGCATTCAAAACGAACCCATGGCTACACAGCGTTGGGAAAGTTGTATTTACACTGCTGAAGAAGAACGTGATTTCCTGAAAAACCATCTTGGACCTACCATGGAAAAAGAAGGTCTGAAGGATAAAAAAATCATTGTGTGGGACCACAACCGTGATCTCATTTATCAGCGGGCACAAACCTATTTCAACGACGCAGCTGCATCGAAATACATTTGGGGAATTGGCTTTCACTGGTATGAAGATTGGAGCGGCGGCCTGCCCATGTACGACAATATTCGCCGTGTGCATGAATCATTCCCCGACAAGCATATTTTCTTTACCGAAGGTTGTGCTGAAAGCTTTGATAGCTCCCGCTACAAGGCATGGGTGTTGGGCGAAGAATATGGCCGTAGCATGATTAATGATTTCAACAACGGTATGGTTGGCTTTACCGATTGGAACATTTTGCTGGATGAAACCGGCGGTCCTAACCACGTGCAAAATTTCTGCTTTGCACCTGTGCATGCTGATACTCGTACAGGCCAGTTGATTTACACCAATGCATATTACTACATCGGTCATTTTTCAAAATTCATACAGCCAGGTGCCAAGCGGGTAGCTGCTGCAGCAAGCCGTAGTCAGTTACTCACTACTGCTTTCCGCAATCCTGATGGAAAATTGGTTGTCATCGTGATGAATCAAAGCGATAAAAAAACGCCTTACCATCTTTGGATCAATGGCAAAGCTGCTGAAACAGTTGCACTGCCGCACTCTATTACCACACTGTTGTTATAAAAACATAACATGAAATTTTTGCTGAAGCCATACATTCTTGCGGGTGTGATGTTGGTAGGTTTTGCTGCTTGTAAAAAAGGCGGCGAAACCCCGACACCTCCACCAGCACCAGCCAAACTCCGGCTTATCAATGCCACGCTGGACAACAGTGTAGGCAACACGTTTACCAACACATCCCTAACGCCTGTATTGCGTTTCAACTTTTCGGAGAAGGTGGACAAAACATCTGCATCTGGTGCCACAGCATTGGCAAATGCGGTTGGCGTTGCGGTGCCATTTACATTGGCATGGGAGCGTGGCGATAGCACAATGGTAATGCAGCCAAACGCTGCACTTACAGGATTGAATCGCTACACAGCACTTGTATCAAATGCGTTGAAGTCTGCAGCCGGCGGTGCTTTAGCAGAAGGGGGCAGCATCAACCTCATTACCCGCATTGATTCAACGGCCAAGTTTCCGACCATTAGTGATGAGGCTTTGCTCACCTTGGTGCAGCAGCAAACGTTCAAATACTTCTGGGACTTTGGTCATCCCGTGAGTGGACTGGCACGTGAACGCAACACGAGTGGCGATTTAGTAACCAGTGGTGGTAGCGGCTTTGGTATTATGAGTATGGTAACGGGCGTACACAGGGGATTTGTAACCCGTACACAAGCCTTGCAGCGCATTCAAACCATGGTTACTTTTTTGAAGGACAAAGCGCAGAAGTTTAAAGGGGCGTTTCCGCATTGGCTCAATGGTAATACAGGTATTGTGATTCCTTTTAGTGCAAATGATAATGGTGCCGATTTGGTTGAAACATCGTTGCTCTCAATGGGCCTCATTACGGCACGACAATATTTTAATGATGCCGGTGCTGCTGAAACACAACTACGCAGCGACATCAACAGCATTTTGGATGGCATTGAATGGAACTGGTTTCGCAAAAACAATGAGCAAGTTTTGTACTGGCACTGGAGCCCCGATAAAGGCTGGGCCATGAACCTGAAAATACAGGGTTGGAATGAATGCCTGATTACCTATGTGCTGGCCGCCAGTTCTAAAAATTATAGCATCCCCGATACAGTGTATCAAAAAGGATTTGCCAGAGACGGAGCGATGAAAAACGGGAAAACATTTTACAACAATAAACTACCGCTTGGCAGCGATTTAGGCGGACCGTTGTTTTTATCGCACTATACTTTTCTCGGCATCAATCCAAATGGGTTATCCGATCAGTATGCCAATTATTGGGAGCAAAATGTAGCCCACAGCAAAATCAATTATGAGTATTGCAAGGCCAATCCGCTGGGCCGCTGGGGCTATAGCGATAAAAGCTGGGGCCTTACTGCCAGCGATATTCCGGGTGGATACACTGCCAGCAGCCCTACCAACGATGTAGGTGTGATTGCCCCAACAGCCGCCATTAGTGCTATGCCTTACACACCTGCAGAAAGCATGGCAGCACTGAAGTTTTTTTATTACACCATGGGCGATAAAATCTGGAAGGAATACGGTTTTGTAGATGCGTTTAAACTGCCCGATTTGTGGTTTGCTTCTTCCTTCCTTGCTATCGACCAGGGCCCGCAAATCATCATGATTGAAAATTATCGGAGTGGGTTGTTGTGGAACCTGTTTAGCAGTGCCCCCGAAGTAAAAGCGGCATTGAAAAAATTAGGTTTCACAGCGCCATATTTATAAAATAGGATAAGATTAAACGGCTTAGCCTTCATTCAAATTCATTTGCCACTGATCAACAAGATGTATTTATGCTACAACGTTGTTTGTATGTTTTTATTAGTGTATGGCTTATGTTGCCTGCAATAGCACAGCCACTTACTACAGGTAAATATGGAGACGGTCCCGACAGCATTGCGCCGGTGGGTATCATCAAAGGTTTGAACGATGAACAACTGATGGAAACCGTGCAAAAGCAAACCTTCCGTTTCTTTTGGCATGGTGCACATCCGCATAGTGGATTAGCTTTGGAAAGAAGCAACTCCGTGCTTGCCGAACATTATTGGGATTACATCAACGAAGCATGGGATGAACCCAATTTTAGCAAAACAGAATTTGGCAAAGATGCCGGCGCAATTGGCGGTACAGGCTTTGGTATTATGAGTACGGTAGTGGCTGTAGAACGTGGATGGATTGGAAGAGATACCGCTGTGCGCAGGCTAATACAAATTGCAGACTTTTTGATAAACGCAGATTGCTATCATGGCATCTATCCGCATTTTATGAATGGTCGTACAGGTAAAACCATCAAGTTCGACCGGCTGGATGACGGTGCCGATATTGTAGAAACTTCTTACCTGCTCATGGGCTTTTTGTGTGCCCGTGAATACTTTAATGGCAACTCTCCAAGGGAAGTGTATTTGCGCAAACGCATCAATCAAATGTGGGGCGCTGCCAACTGGAACTGGCATACCAATGGTGAAAGCAAGTTGTACTGGCATTGGAGCCCCAACAATGGTTTTGATATGAACTTTCCGGTGTGGGGTTACAATGAATGTTTAATTACCTATATCATGGCCGCCTCGGCACCCAATGCGTCGAAAGCTATTCCCAAAAAGGCCTATGATGGAACCTGGGCAGGCAGCACCGGTTTCAAAAATGGCAGAACCTACTATGGCTATTTGCTGCCATTGGGCAATTATGATGAAGACAAAGGGGGCCCGTTATTTTTTGAGCAATACACTTTTCAGGGCATTGATCCAAATGGATTGAAAGATTCGCTGGGCAACGATTATTTTTTGCAGGGCAAAAACCATACGCTCATCAACCGGGCTTATTGCATGGAAAATCCGAAGAAATTTAAAGGGTACAGCGACAAGGTGTGGGGCCTTACCGCAGGCGATAGCTACAAAGGATATGTGGCACACAGTCCACAAAACGATAGAGGAGTAATTCAACCCACTGCAGCTATTTCTAGTATGCCCTATACACCAAAAGAGAGCATGGAAGCCATGCGCCATTTCTACTACAACCTCGGCGATAAAATTTGGAGCGACTATGGTTTTGTGGATGGCTTCAGCATTCACCACAACTGGTATGCAAAAAGTCATTTAGCCATCGATCAGGGTCCAATAGTAGTGATGATCGAAAACTATCGGAGTGGCTTGTTGTGGAAACTGTTCATGCAGATACCCGATATTCAAAACGGGTTAAAAAAATTAGGATTTAGTTCTCCACGCTTTAAATAAAAAATTGGCATGAGTAAAAGTATCTCACGGCAACAATTTTTGAAATACACAGCATCGGCAGGTGCGGCAGTATTGCTGACATCGCTTGAAGGATTTGCTGCTGAGCGTCCCGGAAAAAAAATGCGGGTGGCTATTATCGGATGCGGAAGTGTAAGCAATCGGTACATTCCACATTTGCAAAGCAGTAAGCTGATTGAAATTGTGAGTTTGTGCGATATAAAATACGAAAGGGCAACAGCACAAAACGAGCAATACAAAGTAGGCGCTGCCACCTATGCCGATATTGATGCAATGCTTGCCGGTGTTCCGTTTGATATGATGGTGACACTTACCGATATGCAACTGCATGGTGCACTCAATAAAAAAGCCTTGCAAGCGGGCAAGCATGTATGGAGCGAAAAGCCGATGGCTAATACCTATGCCGAAGGCAAAGCCTTGTATGATTTGGCCAAAAGCAAAGGGCTGCGCATTTGGGGTGCACCCGCTGTGGTCAATAGCCCGCAGTTTGCATTTATGAATGAATGTATACAAAAGGGAAAGTTGGGAAAGCTAGCTACTGCGCATGGACAATACGGACACACCGGGCCAACATGGAGTGCATTTTTTTATGAAGCAGGCGGTGGCAGTATGCCCGATTTGGGCGTGTACAATATGGCTACGCTGACGGGTTTGCTTGGCCCTGCCAAAGCCCTAATGGCCATGACGAGTATTGTAAAGCCCGAAAGAAAGGTAGACGACAAAGGCACCATAAAAGCAGTGGCAGAAGACAATGCACATGTGTTGATGGAACATGCTAATGGGGTCATCAGTCATGTAATGTGTGGCTTCAATTATTTCGATCCGCATGGCCATGAAGCCGGCAACCAAACTCTGCACAGCATACAGATTTATGGCGATCAGGGCAATATGCGAATGATTGGTTACGATTGGGAAACCAATGGCGTTGTGCTCGACAATCAATGGGACAAACCGCCTGTACTTATGAGTACCGACAAAGGCGGTTATGAATGGCAGGAAGGTGCTACTAAAGTGGGTGAATCACTCATCAATCAGATTGAGCCACGCATCAATGCCGAGCATGCATTGCATGTGTTGGAAATTATTGAAGCTGCCCGCCAATCATCGGCCACAGGAATGAAAGTGAAATTGCAGAGTAAGTTTCCATGGCCAATGGTGTAAGGAGAATGGGTTGTAATTGTGCTCCTCATTAATCGCTGTATTTGAAATGCCAATGAAGTATAGACTCACATATTTTCTCTTATTAAATTTATGCCTCTCCGCATTATTTGCTGCTGCGCAAACAAGTGCCGGTAAAGTGTTTTCCTATCAAAAGATAAAGGGGGGCATTGCTGGCAAAATTGCTTCCGGCATTTTTGAAATAACAACCTATGCTCCGCAAATCATTCGGGTGAGGGTGAGCAATACACCTGAATTCAAACCATTGCCTTATGCGTTGGTTTCAGTTGCGGCACCAACAGCTGATGCCAGCATAAAAGAAACCGGCAATACAATTGAATTTTCAACCAATCAAATTATTGCTGTAATTGAAAAAGAACCGCAATTCAGAATTGTGTTTAAAAACACCAGGGGTGATGTTATAAATGAAGATGCAGGCGGTAATGGGTTTGGTATTGCACACATTGGCAATCGTTTTAGTACGTATAAAAAAATGCAGCAAGGCGAACGCTTTATTGGCTTGGGTGAAGCGTTGGGCAATTTGGACAGGAGCGGCACAGGCATTGCTCTAAACAATACGGATACATACAAGTATGGCGACCCAAGATTAAGCATGTACAGCAGTATTCCTTTTTATATGGGATTGCATCATGGCGAGCAGTATGGTATTTTTTATAACAACAGCTACGCTGCTTTTTTCAACTTCGGATTATCCACGCCACAATTTGTTTCGGCTACCTTTCAAGGTGGGGATGCAGATTATTTTTTCATATATGATGATTCACCTTCCGAAATAATTGAACATTATACTTCACTCACGGGCCGCATGCCACTGCCACCTTTGTGGAGTATCGGCTACCATCAAAGTAAGTGCAGTTATATGAGTCAGCAGGAAGTGGAATGGATTGCATCCACATTTCGTGAAAAGCAATTGCCTATTGATTGTATAGTGCTTGATGCAGATTATCAGCAGGGGTATCGTCCGTTCACCACCAACAAAGAACGCTTTCCTGATATGGCCGCAATGGCCGCATCACTCAAGGCCCGGCAAATTGAATTAACTGCTTCTGTATACCCGGGTGTAGCTATTGATTCCAATTATCATTCCTACAAAGACGGCATGCAGCAACAAGTGTTTTTGAAATATACAAATGGTCATTATTTCAATACAGAAATTGCGCCGGTTAAATGTTATTTGCCTGATTACACCAATCCATCTGCACGTCAATGGTGGAAAGATAAAATGAAGTGGCTGCCACAGCATGGCATTCATGGTTATTGGAATGACATGAATGAGCCGGCACTCGGCGGAAGTTATATTCCTGATAACGTGGTATTTAATTTTGACGGAAGAACCACGAATGCACTCGAAGCAAAAAATGTGTATGGCTTCCAAATGGCGAGAAGCAGTTATGAATCGGCTTTGCAAAATGCAAAAGAACGAAGGCCGTTTGTGTTAACTCGTTCAGGTTTTGCAGGTGTGCAACGGTATGCTGCCATGTGGAGTGGCGATAATACTGCAAGCGATGAAGGTTTACTAAGCAGTGTGTTACTAAACAATCAACTCGGGTTAAGCGGACTTGCATTTTGCGGTCATGATATTGGTGGATTTATTGGTGAGGGCAGCAAAGCATTGTATCAAAGATGGATTCAGGTAGGTGTGTTCTCACCATTTTGCCGCAATCATAAAGGCTGTGGCGCCAGTGCAGGCGAGCCTTGGGCGTATGGTGCCGAGGCAGAAGCCATTTCAAAAGCATTTATAGGCCTTCGATACAGGATGATGCCTTATTTGTATTCGGCATTTTATGAAGCATCACAAACAGGCATGCCCATAGCAAGAAGTTTAAGCATCCATTATCCTTTCGATGAAAAGGTGTATGATATCAAGTATCAATACCAATTTTTATTTGGTAAAAATATTTTGGTGGCACCTGTTACAAGTGTAGAGAAGGACAAAAAATGCTATTTGCCTCAAGGTGAATGGTACAACCTGTACACGGATGAAAAGCTGAAAGGTGCTCATGAAATAATAGAGGAACTGCCTGCACACCGGTTGCCTTTGTATGTAAAGGGCTCAGCAATTATTCCCATGCAATCATTGGTGCAATCAACAAAAGAACAGCCCGGTGATACCTTGTTTCTTCATATTTATAATGGCATAACGCCCAATAGCTTTGTGTATTATGAAGATGCAGGCGATGGCTTTGGATATCAAAACGAAGCTTATTGCAAAAGAATAATACAATTTCTACCAAAAGAAAACAAGCTCATCATTGGCAGACAGGATGGAAGCTTTCCTTCAAGGTTTCAACAAATCCAAGTGGTGCTGCATGGTTTTGAAGACCTAAATGCGGTTGTGCTCAAAAACACAAAGCGTGTACTTACGCCAACCATGCAGTATAAACTGTTTAACCCGCTGGCAGATTTAAAAACAGTTTATGACGAAAGCTATTTTGCCTCATTGGCGGCAATGGAAAAAGCTGCCGCACATAAAATAGTGGTGATAGAAAATGAAAAAGAAGAACTAATGATCACATGGTAACCATATTTCTATTGGGAATTTTAAATGTATAAATGATGTCAACCTTTCAATTGAGTGCCACACAAGTACAAGCGTATCACAAAAGCGGATACCTGATTGTGCCCAGTTTTCTTTCGGCTCCAGAAGTGACAAAGTTGTACAACATTGCCGTTGGCGATGATGCCATGCTGAAACATTCGTTTGATTTGAATGACCAGACCGGCAAGAAAACAAAACTCGCTTTGTGGTACAAGCCAGGCAACGATGCATATGGTTTGCTTACTAAAAGTAAACGCATGATAGATGCAGTACATCAATTGCTGGATGGAGATGCGCCTGTTTGTCATTTTCATAGCAAACTCATGCAAAAAGAACCGAGAGTGGGCGGTGCATGGGAGTGGCATCAGGACTATGGGTATTGGTATAAAAATGAATTTTTGCTGCCCGGGCAAATGCTTTCAGTCATGATTGCCATAACCGATGCCAACATAGCAAATGGTTGTTTGCAGGTTATTGAAGGCTCACACAAAATGGGCAGGATAGAACATGGTTTTGCAGGCGAACAAGTAGGCGCAGCGCAGCATTATGTAGACCTCGCCTTGAAAACCATGCCATTGGTTCATGTTGAATTAAAAGCAGGTGACGCATTATTTTTTCACAGCAATATTTTACACCGTAGTGAAGCTAATCTATCTGATACCGCAAGGTGGAGTTTGATAAGTGTGTACAATCGAAGTAGCAATGTACCTTATAACGAACCTTCCAATTCAAGCACGGTTCCAATTGAACCTGTGCCTGATGAAGCGTTGTTGCAATGGGAAACATCGGGGCTCGGCGATAATGCAGGCTTTTTGGAAAAAGAGAAAGATGAGGCATTGAAGTAAGCTATTCATTTGGCTTTGCCTGCGTACCCTACTCAAACCTAAATACACATGTATAACATGAAGAAATTTTTCGCACCACAATCGCTTTATCTAGAAAATGGCATGGCGCTGTTACGCATGGTGGTAGGCTGTTTTATGTTGTATCATGGTTTGGAAGTATTTAGTGCAGAAAAAATGAAAGTTTATTTTGAGTGGCAGCCATTTAAAGACGCATCCTGGCTGCCATACCTCGGCAAGGCTTTAGAGTTTGTAGCTGGTTTGCTGTTAACCGCCGGATTGTTAACCAGATTGGCAGCATTGCTAATGATTGGCACATTGGCCTATATTACTTTTTTTGTAGGCAATGGCAAAGTGTGGTACGAAGACCAGCATCCTTTTTTATTTGTACTACTTGGGTTGGTGTTTGTGTTTACCGGGCCCGGCAATTTTGCATTGGATAATATGTTATTCAAAAAAGATAAAATGAATTAATGCTATGAGTGGCATAAAAAAAACAATAGTCTTTAGTTTGGTCATCAGCTCCTTCTTTTGTGTGGCTCAAATTGCAACTGCGCAAATTGGGCGGGCTACATATTGTAATCCAATTAACCTCGATTATGGGTACACGCCCATTCCCAACTTTAGCGAATGGGGCCGGCATCGTGCTACTGCCGATCCGGTGATTGTAAACTACAAAGGCGATTACTATTTATTCAGCACCAACCAGTGGGGCTACTGGCACAGTGCCGATATGAACAACTGGACATTTCACAACCGTAGATTTCTTCGCCCATGGAATGAAGGATACGATGAATTGTGTGCACCTGCAGTTGGTATTGTGGGCGATACCATGATTGTGTTTGGCAGCACGTATACGAACAAGTTTACCCTTTGGATGAGCACCAACCCCAAAGCAAACGAATGGAAACCGTTGGTAGATTCATTTGATATTGGCGGATGGGATCCTTCCTTTTTTACTGATGATGATGGTCGCCTGTACATGTACAATGGCAGCAGCAACCGCTATCCTTTTTACGGTGTAGAGTTAGACCGGAAAACATTCAAACCAAAAGGCACCCGCAAAG
>JADLHL010000014.1 GCA_020848815.1 Chitinophagaceae bacterium
CGGGAAGCGTATGCAGCACATGGCCTGGAGTGGTTGCAGCAAACCTTGCAGCAAGAAGATCCATTGTTTGCCGCCAGTGGCGAAATGCAAAACCCGCACCGCATGCTGCGGGCTTTAGAAGTGATTCGTGCCAGCGGAACATCTATCAAACAGTTTCAGCAGCGCAGCAGCAATGCACGACCGTTTGCAACACTCATTGTTGGGTTGGAAATGGAACGGCCGCTGCTCAACCAACGCATACAGCTACGGGTAGAACAAATGATGCAGGAAGGTTTGTTAGCAGAAGTAAAGCAGCTGCTCCCCTACGAACAGTTGCAAGCCTTGCAAACCGTGGGCTATCAGGAATTGTTTGATGCCTTACATGGCCGCTGTAGTATAACCGAAGCGGCAGATTTGATAGCCACACATACCCGCCAATACGCCAAGCGGCAAATGACCTGGTTCAAAAAAAATCAGGCAGTGCAATGGTTTCATCCACAGCAACTGCCTGATATGATTTCGTTGATACAATCGAGGCTTACATAAACTTAAATCCAAACGTCAGTACAATGTTGCCGCGGCTGTTTCTGCCATCGGCTACAACATTGGCTTTATCGGCCAGCCAGTATGGTACGTGGCTGTAGTTTATCAGCGCATGCACATACGTAAGGTCTACAAACATGCCCTTGTTGCGGTAGCCCAAACCACCACTCAGCAACATGCGACTGCCCTTTAATTCTTTGGTAGCGTAAGGACTGCCCATGTAAGCAAAACCAAGACGTGTCATAACGGTTTTGAATTTAAGCTCACCGCCAAGGCGAAGGTTCATGGCACCTTTGTAACGATTTTTGATGGTATTATTGAGTTCGTCGTAGTAGCGAACATCATCAACGTTCGTAGCATCATCGGCGTGATAGCGGGTACCCCGATAGTTTACATATTCCACATCGGCCGTTACAAAACCTTTTTGCTGTTTTACCTCTTTCACTTCATTTATGACAAAAGAAACTGAACCCAGCAAACGATAAGGCGAAGTCATATTGTACCGGTAGTTGCCTGCATTGCTGTTACCCTTAAGTTCATCGCTGGTTTTAGTAGCAGGCTGCGGGTATACGGTATAGTTTTCGGTATTGGCTGTAAGCGAAGAGCTGATACGATCCGTCATGCTGCTAAAAGTGGGCGTATGCACTGCCAAACCAATACGCCATTTTTCTACCGGCCGAAAAATCATCCCCAGCTTGGCATTAAATCCCAAGCCGGTAGTGCGGTAGTTTTCTTTGTATTCGAAGTATGAAAAATCGTTGTTGGTGTTGCCGCTGGCATCTTCTTCGCGATAAGTCTGGTCTTTTTGATACGTGAAAAACGGCACATTAAACGACACCCCAAAATGCAGTTTGTCTTTGATGTTGTTGGCAAAAGCCAGCGCAATTTCGTGAGCACCACCCTGGGTTTCTATCAGGTTGTTTTGTATTACGCCCTCTGGCCCACCATTTGGTCCGGGTAAAGGCACTACACTTTGATAGCCTATCACGTTGTTATTGGCGTCCGACACGGTATCCACCAGATATGTCCAAAAAGCCAAAGACGATCCGAATATGTAATTGTTTTCTGCCTGATTAATATTGGCCCTGTTATTAGCCAATTCTTCTACGTACTGCTCACTCCAACTGCTAAAATTGTTGAAGCCTTTGTACTGCATCCGGTTGTTGTAATTGGCCGTTTGATTGATGGAGAATGAAATGGCCGAACTGCTGGAGCGCCTGTACTGGTTGTTGTTTTGGCCCCATACAAAACCGGATGTACCATAGCCTACGCCATTATCGTTCGACTTGGTTTGGTCGCCGCGAAAATTGAATTTGTTATTGAGAAAACTAAAGTTGGGAGACAGTACGAATTCTTTGTTTTTGTACATACCAATGCCAGCGGGGTTAATGTGTGCCGCGGTAATATCGCCACCCAGCGAACCCATGGCGCCACCAATGGCCTGGTTGCGGGCTGTGCCCCCCATTAGCGGGTAGGCATAGCGCAGCACATCTTCCGGAACCTGAGCATTTGCCACCAATTGCAAAGCCATGATTGCAGCGGAGGCCAACAGTAATTTTCTTCTCATACAGATACAAGATTAGCAGGCCGCAAATTGACATGGAAAAAGTCGGCGGCTATTCAATAGAATAATTCTAGATAAGGTTTGTAAAGTGCTGTTGAAAGAGGTTGAACTTTCATTAGTTTCCACCACGGCCACCACGGCTACCACCGGACGATGACGATGATGATGAAGAAGAAGATGATGATGAACCACCACCCGAAGTACGGCTGCTACCGGAGCTGCTGCTGCTACTGGAAGAAGGTTCGAAAGTACGGGTGGGGCGAGACCAGCTGCTACCGGAGTTGCTGTTGCTACCACCACTGGATGGCGTACTAAAAATGGTACGGAAAAGTTCACGGGTACCATAACCAGCTTGCTGTTGTGAAGATGGCTTGCCACCGGTACGGTTAAATCCTTCATTGCCACCGCGGGTAAATACACTATTGTTATATCCACCTCTGTTAAAGCCAGGACGAGGAGTTTGTGCTACCACACCAATCGGATTTTTATTGATGATAACTACAGGGCGGTTCCAGCACCATGGGTTATTCCAGCTGTTGTACATGCTGTTGAAAACAAAAGGATTATTCCATGTATTCCAGCCAGTACCGTAGTTCAACATCCATGGCGAGTTATTCCAACTGTTCCAGGAATTGAAGCTCCATGATGGATTGAACATGCTGTTGGGATTGTTATATCCGTACCAATAATTTACATCGTCGATGCTGCTCCAACGGCTGCGGTCCTGTACTTTCATACGCAGATAGCGGTCGTCGGCATTTTGCCAATAGCTTACGTATTCGTCGTCTTCTACCCTTTCCTGACGGGCAGCAGGGGTAGGCCCGTAAGAATAATAAACGTCATCGGGTGTTTCGGCGGTTTTAAAAGCAGCCGAACAACTGGCCAGCATTACGGTGGCGGCGAGCAGGGGGTAAATGATGTGTCTCATTGGTACAGGCTTTAATGGTGTCAAATATCAGACGTTGAATTGCACAAAAACGTGGTTGTTATTTCTTCGTTCAAAAAAACTGGTTAATGGCTTTCAGCATCTACAGGTGGTTTCCATAGCTAAGTTATTTGTTTCCATGGCTCCCAAATGCTAATATTTTATTGAAAGACACAACAAATCAGGCTTTTAGTGTTAAGGCTTACCTAATTCCAAATGCTTAATTTCGCCGCCCTGATAGCCGCAAAAGCCAGGATCATTATTTCATTCATTTTTTATCAGCAAACTATATTATGAGCAAGGTGATCACTCCCATGGAGCAAGACTATTCGCAATGGTACAACGACCTGGTATTGCGGTCGGGTTTGGCCGATTACAGCGCCGTTCGTGGCTGTATGGTCATCAAACCCTACGGCTACCGCCTGTGGGAGAACATGCGGGATGTACTCGACAAAATGTTTAAGGACACCGGTCACGTCAACGCCTACTTTCCACTATTTGTACCCAAAAGCCTGTTTGAAGCAGAAGAAAAAAATGCCGAAGGCTTTGCCAAAGAATGTGCGGTGGTGACGCATTATCGCCTCAAAAACGACCCTGCCAATCCCGGCAAGCTCATGGTAGACCCCGAAGCTAAGCTGGAAGAAGAGCTGGTGGTGCGCCCTACCAGCGAAGCCATCATTTGGAACACTTACAAAGGTTGGATTCAGAGCTACCGCGACCTGCCCATTTTGGTAAACCAATGGGCCAACGTGGTGCGATGGGAAATGCGTACCCGACTGTTTTTGCGTACCGCCGAGTTCCTGTGGCAAGAAGGGCATACTGCGCATGCCACTGAGCAGGAAGCCCGTGAAGAAGCATCCAAAATGCTGGAGGTATATGCCGATTTTGTAGAAAACTACATGGCGCTGCCCGTAGTAAAAGGTGTAAAATCGGAAAGTGAACGCTTTGCTGGTGCAGTAGATACCCTTTGTATTGAAGCATTGATGCAGGATGGCAAAGCTTTGCAAGCCGGCACTTCACATTTCCTCGGTCAAAATTTTGCCAAGGCTTTTGATGTAAAATTTAGTGACAGCAACAACAAGCTGGAATATGTATGGGCTACCAGCTGGGGCGTAAGCACCCGCCTGATTGGTGCCCTGGTAATGGCCCACAGCGATAATCAGGGTTTGGTACTTCCTCCAAAAATTGCACCGCTGCAAGTGGTTATTGTACCTATTTACAAAGGAGACGAACAACTGGCCGCCATTACCGATACCCTCAAGCCAATCATCAGCCAACTGAAAGACCTCGGCATTTCGGTAAAGTATGACGACAGCGAACATACCCGCCCGGGTTGGAAGTTTGCAGAATATGAACTGCAGGGCGTACCCGTTCGCATGGCCATTGGTGCCCGTGATTTGGCCAACGGCGTAGCCGAAATTGCCCGCCGCGATACCAAAGAAAAAATGACCGTGAACCTCGATGGCATTGCATTTTACATCAAAACATTGCTGGATGAAATTCAGCTGCATCTGTTTGAAAAGGCCAAAAACTTCAGGGCTGCGCATACTACCGAGGCCAACAGCTGGGATGAGTTTGTAAGCCTGCTTGATGGCAAAGGCGGTTTTGTATCAGCACATTGGGATGGCACTGCCGAAACAGAAGAGAAGATTAAAGAAATGACCAAGGCCACTATTCGTTGTATTCCGTTGGATGCAAAAGAAGAAGCCGGCACTTGTATTTTGAGCGGCAAGCCCAGCAACAAGCGGGCACTTTTTGCCCGTGCTTACTAAGCGAAACGTTTCAACATCCTACTGCAAACCGGCTGCCATTGGTCGCCGGTTTGTTATTATTGCAATGCATGGATAACAAAGCTGCGTATTTATTGGGAGGAACGCCTGCCCGGCTGCTACTATCACTAATTGTGGTGGTCAGCCATTTGGGTTCGCTTACCGGCATGTACCGCAATAAGAATTTGTTTGATGCCGACTTTGCTGTGTCTTGTTTTTTCGTGCTCTCGGGTTTTGCCATGATGCACAGCTACGGCAAACTGCAAGCACATATCCATGGCTGGAAAGCCTTTTACATCCAGCGATTCTTTCGGATAATGCTGCCCGTATGGGTGCTCGTGGCATTGCAGGTGGTATTGCTGTTTGCCGTAAGTGTACTGCCGCTGTCGCAATACCTGAATGGTACCACCGGAAAGTATGTGTTGGCCAATGCGTCACTGCTCAATTTTTTGCAACAATCGCTACCTGGTGTTTTTGACAACAATGGCTCCGCAGTGGTAAATGGCTCATTGTGGACATTGAAAATTGAGATGTGCTTTTATGCTGCTTTTCCACTGTTGTTTTTATTGGCCAAAGCCAACCGGATACAGTGGCTGTGGCTACTTTGGGCACTTTCTGTCGCTTATCGTTTGCTGCTGCACCAATCGCATCCCGTGATGAGTTATCAGCTACCGGGACAGCTGTATTTTTTCATCAGCGGCATGCTGTTGTATCATTACGGCTGGCATCAGCAGTGCCGAAAATGGATTATTGCTATTGGCTGGCTCTGGTTTCTAAAAAACTGCTTGTTGGGCTATCATATTGCAGAAACACCTGTTGCATTCCCATTGATTTTACTGGCGTTTTGCCATGTATTACAACGGGCAGATGGCTTGCTGAAAAAACACGACTATTCATTCACAGTGTATCTGCTTCACTGGCCCATTATACAGGTGGCGGTTCATGTTTTTTTTAATAATGGGCAAACCATAGCAGGTGTTGGATTTGTGGCAATTGTATTGGCAGTTAGCTCTTGGTTGTTTAAAACACAGGTTGAAGACAAAGCCATGCAAATGGGCAAGGTACTCAGCCATCGTTTTTTGCAATAAGTAGGCACTCACAAAGCTTTTGCCAGCATTCGCCATACATTTTTATCCGGTTTGAAATTTGTAACGGGCATTCATTTATATTGTACAAAAATCAATACCACAAATGACAGAAAATCAATCTCCCCTGTTTGATGTTCAGATAGATGAAACATCGAAAAGCTATCTCATTGAAATTGCCAAATGGAGCAAGTTCTTTGGCATTCTTGGTTACATTCTCGCAGCTTTGCTCTTACTGGTAGGCTTTTTTATAGTGTTTGCCGGGGCTGGTTTGTCTAGTGCCTTCGAAGACTTGGGCGTATCGGGCAGTTTCCTTGGCATTTTCTACATCATTATTGCTGCATTGTACTTTTACCCATCTTATAAAATGGTACAATTTGCAAAGCATATGCCAGCTGGTTTGTACAATCAACAGCAAGATTTGGTAACAGAAGCGTTTGCCAATCTGAAAGCTGTATACCGTTACTTCGGCATTATTACCATTGTAGTATTGGGGCTGTATGTACTGGCATTTATTGGTGGGCTGTTGTTTGCCTCAGTGGCCTAATCAGGCCTTGTCTTTGGTAGCCAGATAATTATAATCACTCAATAATTTCTCAAGGAAGTCCAGCACCTCCAAATCAGTTTGGATGTTCAGGACTTCCTTTACTTTTCCTGCCACCCGATGGGCTGTTTCGTACTTGTTATTTTTTTGCGTGTATGCAATCACCGATCTGATGGCATTGATATCCCTATCGCTGAGGCGCATCACTTCAGGATATTTGACCACATAGTTGTCGGTTGTAATTTCCATAAACAAAGTGTCGGCCAAAGAATATTTGTAGCGTAAATCCACCACCGTGGTACCTGCAGCCAAATCGCCGAGGCGCTGGCTTTTCGAACTCACCGCTACTATCACCACCACTACCAAACCACACACACCGGTAAGCACCACCTGCACCAAAAACCAATACGAACCCATGGCGAGATAGCCGAAAAACATGGGCCACTCCCACAACCGAAACAACCAACGCATCAGGTACTGGCCCAGCCTTGGCTCACCGCCTTCAATACTGATGACGCGGATGCCCATCAGCTTTTTTCCCAGGCTTTGGCCCTGGCTTACGGTTTCCATGATAAAATGGTAGAGCAGCATGGGCAACGAAACCAGCACTACATCCACGCCAATGCTTACCTCTTTAGAACCATACACCACCTGGTCTAAAAAAAACTTCATGCCACGGGCATACAGCATGAGCAGTGTGGTATCTATAAGCCACGCCAACATGCGCCTTGTAAAAGGTGCAATCTCAAATTCGAGGTAAATATTAAACGGCGTAGAAACAGATACCTGAGACATGAAAGCAAATTAACCGCATTCTGAATGCGACGATTGCATTAATTTGACATCGTTTAAAAAATTACATGAGGGAAGCACTTTTTATAAAGCGCAACAGAGATAAATGGATTCGCTATCAGCAGGAGCAAACCACCGATCCGGATGAACAAGCCGAACGGTTTATTACCCTGCTGGACGATTTGGCTTACAGCCGAACCTTTTACCCACAGAGCAAAGTAACCCGGTGGATTAACAGCATTGCCGTAGGTATTTACCAAAACATTTACCAGAACAAGAAAGAGAAATTTACCCGGCTCATTACGTTTTGGACCACCGAACTTCCACTGCTCATTCGCAGGCACCACGGTGTGTTTTTATTTACGTTTATTTTTTTTATGCTGTGCGTACTCATGGCTATCGTTTCTTCTTCGCAAGACGACTTTTTTGTAAAAGCCATTTTGGGTGAAGACTACGTACAAATGACGCAGGAAAACATTGCCAAAGGCGACCCTTTTGGTGTGTACCGCGATGAAGACAAATTCACGATGTTCATACGCATTGCGTTCAATAACATTCAGGTGGCACTGCGTACCGTAGTGTTTGGTATTTTCTTTGGTATTGGCAGCTTGTACATTCTTTTTAAAAATGGTTTGCTGGTGGGCTCATTTGAATACCTCTTTTTTGCACAAGGCCTCGGCTGGAAAAGCATCATGGTGATTTGGATTCATGGCACCATCGAAATTTCAAGTATAATTATTTCTGGTGCTGCAGGCCTTATTGTTGGCAGTAGTATACTTTTTCCGGGTACATACAGCCGCTTTCAATCTTTTAAAAAAGGAGTAAGAGATGCGTTGAAAATTGCACTGGCATTAATTCCGTTTTTACTGGTAGCAGCGCTGCTCGAAAGCTATGTTACTTACCTCATGAGCAACACCTTTAGCAATCAAAAAGCTGGCGGCATGCCGCTGTGGGCAGGCATTGGCATATTAGCGGCATCTGTAGCACTGGTTGCATGGTACTTTGTGTGGCACCCTATTCAGGTGGGCAAAAAGCACCAAAAAGCTGCAGCTGCATCTACACCCAAAACTCAAACGCTGCAATGGCCCGAATAATCAGCGTTTGTATCGCATGTGTATTGATGCTGCTGTTTTACAACAGCACTGCTCAGGTAGCCCCGCCCACAGAGGTGGATACGGGCATGGTTGAAGAGTATGTAGCGGAGGATACGGTTTTTACCAACACCTACGAAACTTCGGAAGACGAGCCCAGCCTCTCTGCTCCTGCCGACTTGGTGTTTGGCAAAGAAGACCTGCGACAATTGCGGCAGCAGCCCGACTATGAATACATGGCATATATTGACAGTTTGCTGCGCCACCAAAAACTGGAACCCGAAGACAAAAAAGTAGCAGACGATGGCAGAGAATTGTCGCTGGAATGGATACGTCCTTTGCTGTGGGTGCTCAGCATTGTAGGCCTGTTGTTTTTGCTCTATAAATTATGGACAGACCACGCAGGCATATTTAAGCCATTTGATAAAAAGAAAGCTGCCGACCAAAAAGATGTACCCGAAGACCCACTGCTGGTGCAAGGTGCAGCTGCTTTAGCAGCACAGGCCATTCAGCAAAAAGACTACCGCTCGGCTGTGCGTTTTTTATTTATTGATGCGCTGGCCCGGCTGGATGAGCAAGGCCTGATACAACGCATAGCCCGCAAAACCAATCAGCAATACCTGGCCGAAATACAACAGCCCGAACTCAAAGAATTGCTGGCCACCATGATGCTGCAATTTGAATATGTGTGGTATGGTGAGTTTACCCCCAGCGAACAACAGTTCAACCGCATTTTGCAAACACACAAACAACTGGAGGCAAGATGGCTGTAACGAAGCGCTTTTCAGTTTTGCTGGCGGGTTTAGTACTGCTGCTGTACAGTTGCAGCAACAAGCCCAGTGGCCGGTTTGTAGATGAACGCTACACACTGGGTGCGGCAGATAAAAAACCTTTTGGCGGCCACGTGGCCAGCTTTATGATGGATACCATTTTTGGTACCAGCCGCATAGAAGAAGTATCAAAACCATTCAATCAGTGGTACGATGATTTTTTAGACCAGTCGGAAAGAAGCAATCATGTATATGTGATTATTGCCCCCACCGTGAGGGCTTTTGATAAAGAAGCCTCCGACATGCAGCGGTTTGTAGCCCGGGGAAACACCCTGCTGGTGGTGACAGACGAAATAAGCGAAGCATTTGCAAAGCAATTCCATTGCAAACTGATAGACGAAGCCGAAAACCTCTCCCGGTTTTTGCGTTTGCAAATGCTCGACACCAAAGTGAGCATTGCCGACAGCAGTGCTCATGCCATGCTGTCATACCAATATTATTATTATCCACTCATGGCAAGGCTTACTGTAGATAGCACCGCTACCGACAGCTTGCAATGGCTGGGCCGAAACAATGGCGGCCAACCCCACATAGCCCGCTACACTGTGGGCGAAGGGCAGCTTATTTTGGCCACCAATGCCCGTGCCCTCAGCAATTACTTTTTGCTATCACAGCAAAATTTCGGCTATTTCAAAGCCCTGCTTTCTTACCTGCCCGCCTACCCTAATCTTATCCATCGCGACTTGTTTTTTCAGCGCAACATTAACCGTCAACCCGAGGATTATTCTGTGTTTCAGGCACTGATGGCTATACCGCCGCTACGTTGGTCGTTTTGGATATTGCTGGTGCTGGCCGCCATTTGGGTGCTCAGCAATTTGCGCCGCAAGCAAAAAATGATTCCTGTTGTGAGCCCCAACACCAATACCACGGTGTCGTTTATACAAACCATTGCACAGCTGTATTTCAACCGGCAAGACCATGCCAATGTGGGCCGCAAAATGGCCACTCATTTTACCGATTATTTGCGAAGCAATTACTACATGCCGCCATTGGCTATGCAAAATGAATGGGCCTACATACTGCACCAAAAAACGGGCATGCCCATAGCCGAGGCTACCGAAACCACCCGTCTGATTCGCAAGGCCCAGCAGAGCAACGACTTTACCGCCACCGACCTGCTGCAACTGCACCAGCTGATAGCGGATGTGATGAACCGCAAGAAAACGCATCGTCAATAACAATGACATTTCGGCGCAGTTCATCCCTTGCACTATAATTGATACATTGTACCAGCAATACTGCACAATATTTAGAAGCTCCTTTTCATGAAAATACTCTGGCACTACCTGCGCCCCTACAGAGGCATGGTGTTTATATCGCTGCTGCTGGCGGCGGTCAATCAATCTTTTTCGCTGCTCGACCCCTTGTTTTTTGGTAAGCTGTTTGATGAATACATCATCAAAGCCGAAAGCTTTAGAAATGCCGGCAAGTCGGCGGAGTTTTTTAAAGGCGTGATGGGCTACCTCGGCATACTCATTGGTGTGGCCATGGTAAGCCGCATTGCCAAAGCCTTTCAGGATTATTTCAGCAGCGTAGTGATTCAAAAGTTTGGCGCCAGCATTTTTACCGAAGGCCTTCGACACAGCATGCGCCTGCCCTTTCAGGAGTTTGAAGACCAACGCAGCGGCGAAACCCTCAGCATCCTCACCAAGGTGCGAACCGATACGGAAAAGTTTATCAGCCTGGCCATCAATGTGGTGTTTGGCATATTAGTAGGTATTGTTTTCGTATCAGTATTTGCGTTCAATAAACATTGGAGCATTGTACCTGTGTATCTGGTGGGTGTATTGCTACTTAGCTGGCTTACCAGTGCCCTCAGCAAACGCATCAAAAGCATTCAAAAAAACATTGTAAAAGAAACCACCTCATTGGCAGGCAGTACTACCGAAAGCCTGCGCAATATTGAACTGGTAAAAAGCCTTGGCCTTACCGATCAGGAAATACAACGCCTCAATAAAAACACTTACAAAATATTGGGGCTGGAGCTGCGCAAAGTAAAAAGCATTCGGATGCTGAGTTTTATACAAGGTACGTTTGTGAATTTTCTGCGGCAGGTCATCATGTTTACCCTGTTGTTTTTGGTGTTCAACAACAAACTGCAACCCGGCGAAGTACTTACCCTTACGTTTTACAGCTTCTTCATATTTGGTCCGTTGCAAGAAATCGGCAACATTATTATTGCCTACCGCGAAGCAGAAGCCAGCTTGCAAAATTTTCATAACCTGATGCTGAAACAACCCGAGCCCAAACCCGCTGCACCGCAGCATTTGGGTGCTATTGAAAAGCTGGAATACCGCGACGTTTTTTTCAAACACAATACTGCTGCACAGCATGCATTGCAGGGCATTAGTTTTACGGCAGGCAAGGGCGAAACCATTGCCTTTGTAGGCCCGAGCGGCTCGGGTAAATCTACATTGGTAAAACTGCTGGTGGGTTTGTACCGACCCGAGCAAGGCCATATTTTATACAACAATGTAGAAGGCGACCAGATTGACTTTGATGAACTGCGCAGCCAGATTGGTTTTGTAACGCAAGACACCCAATTGTTTGCCGGCAGTATAAAAGAAAACCTCCAGTTTGTATCGCCCAGCGCCAGCGATGAGGATATGCTGAAAGCCTTGCAGCAAAGCGCCAGCCACAGTATTCTGGCCAAGGCCGACAATGGCATTCACAGCATTATTGGTGAAGGCGGCATTAAAATAAGTGGTGGCGAAAAACAACGCCTGAGCATAGCCCGTGCATTGCTGCGCAAACCACAACTGCTCATTTTTGATGAAGCCACTTCTGCCCTCGATTCTATTACCGAAGAAGAAATTACCAATACCATTAAAGACATCAGCAGCACAGGTAATCAAATCTCCATTTTGATTGCTCACCGCCTGAGCACCATTATGCATGCCGACAGAATATTTGTGCTGGAGCAAGGTGAAATTGTAGAAACCGGCTCACACGAAGAACTGTTGAATGAAAAAGGCTTGTACTACGCCATGTGGCGACAGCAAATAGGCGAACGCAAAAAACAAAGTACCTTAGCAAACGCATAGATTCATCAGGCCTTAGTTGGCCCGCACTAATTGTAGCATCATGGTTTTTGCAGAAAGTATACAAAAGAAATTTCCAGGGTTTGAAGCAGCGCTAACCGAGCAAATGGAACTGGATGCTAAGTTCAGACAAATACCTGCCGGCACAGAACTGATGCGCCCCGGCCAGTTTATCCGCAGCACCATGCTGGTGCTTGACGGGCTGGTGAAAGTGTACCGCGAAGATGGTGAAGGCAACGAATTTTTTATGTACTACCTGAAGCCGGGAGATGGCTGTGCCCTCAGCATGACCTGCATGGTTGGCCAGGAAACCAGCAATATTGCTGCCAAAACGGTGCAAGACAGCGAAATCATCATGGTGCCGCTGGAAAAAATGGATGCCTGGATGAACCAGTACAAAAGCTGGTATCATTTTGTGGTAAAAACCTACCGCGACAGATTTGAAGAATTGCTGCAAACCCTCGACAGCGTTGCCTTTCGCAATATGGATGAGCGACTGGAGTTTTACCTGAAACGACATTATAAAACGCTGGGCAGTAAAATCATACCCATAACCCATCAGGAAATTGCGCAAGAGCTCAACTCAAGTAGAGAAGTGATTTCGCGGCTATTGAAAAAAATGGCCGAACGAGGCAAAGTAAAACTGAACAGGTACAACATAGAAATACTAGACTTATAAAAATGCTCATTGCTAAAAAAATACACCGCACTTGCGGTGTATTTTTTTATTCGCAACACCTATCTGGGTGCTATAATAACCAAATGCTTTGCTAACAGATTTTTACCAGTGATATAAGTCACTGTATCAGCCTTGCCGAACCTTCAATTTTGACAAATCAACCTCAAAAAAATGTCATCATGAAAATTGAACAGATTTACACCGGCTGCCTGGCACAAGGAGCCTACTATATTGAAAGCGAAGGCGAAGCTGTGGTAATAGACCCGCTACGTGAAGTACAGCCTTATATAGACCGTGCCGAAAAAGATGGTGCCAAAATCAAGTTCGTTTTCGAAACCCATTTTCATGCCGACTTTGTAAGCGGCCACATAGACCTGAGCCAAAAAACCGGCGCCCCTATTATTTACGGCCCCACAGCCAAGCCCGGCTTTGATGCAGTAACTGCTACCGATGGTCAGCAGTTTAAAGTAGGTAAACTCACGTTTACCGTATTGCATACGCCCGGCCATACCATGGAAAGCACTTGTTATTTGCTGAGTGATGAACAAGGAAAAGACGTAGGCATTTTCACTGGCGATACGTTGTTTATTGGTGATGTTGGCCGCCCCGATCTGGCACAGAAAGTAGTAGCCGATCTGACACAAGACAAACTGGCTTCTCACCTGTACGATTCTTTGCGCAATAAAATTCTGCCTTTGGCTGATGATATCATTGTATATCCTGCACATGGTGCAGGTAGTGCCTGCGGCAAAAACATGAGCAAAGAAACTACGGACACACTCGGTCATCAAAAAGCAACGAACTACGCATTGCAGCCCATGACCCGTGAAGAATTTATAACAGCAGTAACTGATGGCCTGATGCCGCCACCTGCTTACTTCCCGCTGAATGTAATGATGAACATTCAAGGGTATGACAGTATTGATGCTGTGCTGGAGCGTGGACAACATGCACTTAGCCCTGCAGCATTTGAAGCAGCAGCCAACGAAACAGGTGCTTTGCTGCTCGACACAAGAGATCAGCAAGTATTTGCAAAAGGCTTTGTACCCAATTCTATCAACATAGGTATTGATGGCAACTTTGCCCCTTGGGTTGGTGCCATGATTCCTGACATCAAACAAGAAATATTGCTGATTACCGACAAAGGCCGCGAAGAAGAAGTCATCACCAGACTGGCCCGTGTTGGTTACGACTTTACCATTGGCTACCTCGATGGCGGATTTGAAGCCTGGAAAGTTGCCGGTAAAGAATGTGATCAAATCAAAGACATTACTGCAGAAGAGCTTGCCGCTATTGTAGCAGAAGGCCCGGTAAACATTTTGGATGTACGCAAAGCCAGCGAATACCAGAGTGAACATATTATTGGTGCTGAAAATGCCCCACTCGACTACATCAACGACAGTATGCTGATGGTAGACAAGAATAAAACCTACTACCTCCATTGTGCAGGTGGCTACCGCTCTATGATTTTTGCTTCTATTCTTCGTGCACGGGGTTACGACAATCTCATCAACGTAGAAAGCGGGCTGGAAGCAATTAAAGCCACTGGCAAATTTGAATTTTCAGCTTACGTGTGCCCAAGTACACTGCTTTAATTCAATCAACTAAGTAAAATTATATACTATGGATAATCAACAAGTGTACAGTATGCCCCGCATAGGCGACAAGGCCCCAGACTTTATGACGACAACGACAACGGGCCCGTTGAAGTTATCGGAATACAACAAAGACAGCTGGATTATTTTCTTTTCGCACCCTGCCGATTTTACACCGGTGTGTACTACAGAAATGAGTGGCTTTGCACAAGAAATGGATGGCTTTTTTGCAGAGCACAATACAAAACTATTAGGTTTGAGTATTGACAGCATTCACTCTCACATTGCATGGGTAGACAATGTGAAAAGAAATACCGGTATCTATTTCAAGTTCCCCATCATTGCGGATTTGGACATGAGCATTTCTAAATTGTATGGAATGCTGCAGCCAAACGAAAGCGAAACTGCTGCTGTAAGGGCCGTTTTCTTTATCGATCCAAATGGCATTATCCGCCTCATTATGTACTATCCGTTGAGTGTTGGTCGCAACATGCACGAAATCAAACGTTCATTGCTTGCTTTGCAAACTTCAGATAAAAACAAGGTGGCCTTGCCGCTGAACTGGGAGCCTGGAGATAAAGTAATAGTTCCGCCACCCAAAAACCTGGCAGACTATGAAGCCCGTGTAAACAGCGACTACGAAATGGTTGATTTTTACCTCGCCAAAAAGTCGTTGTAAGCACAACGAGAACTTAAAAAACAAAAGGCTTCCAAACGAAAAAAACGGAAGCCTTTTGTTACAATACCAAACTTGTATTAGCCTTCTTGTCATGATAAAGTTTTTAAAGAAAATATTTGGTGCCGGCGAAAGACCCGACTTTGCAGCTTTGCTGACAGCAGGTGCCATCATCATTGATGTAAGAACGCCAGAAGAATACCGGATGGGCCACATCAAACAATCCATCAATATTCCGCTGCAAGTTCTTTCTGGCAAAGTGGCCGAGTTGAGCAAAAAGAAAAAGCCCATCATTACTGTGTGCAGAAGTGGCAGCCGTAGCGGCATGGCCAAAAATATGCTGCGCAGGCAAGGTGTAGAAACCTACAACGGCGGTGCATGGACTTCATTTCAGCATTACATAAAAAAGTAAAAATATATGTGGCAACGAGTAACTACGAACTGGAATTTTATCCGCTTTATCAGATTAGGATTGGGCATCATGGTCATTGTGCAGTCTATCCAGTTTCGTGAATATTGGTTTGTATTTTTTGGTGTACTGCTGGCTGCATTAGCCATTTTAGATATGGGTTGCTCATCAGGCGCATGTGGTGTACCACCGCAAAAACCAACGCAACAAAACACAAAATCGATGGAGGAAATAACGTATGAAGAAGTGGGTAAATAACAATAAGCTGTACATAGCAGGCGCCATTGCAGGAGCTATTGGCGGATATGCCTATTATCATTTTATCGGATGTGCCAGTGGCACTTGCGCCATTACCAGCAAACCGCTCAACAGCACCGTATACTTTGCAGTAATGGGTGCTGTACTTTTTGGCATGTTAAAAAAAGATCAACCAAAAAACTCTACTGTCAGCTAAAAATAAATCACATGGCAAGTTTTCAAGAAATCATTAATAGCGACAAACCAGTACTGGTAGATTTTATGGCTGAGTGGTGCGGCCCATGCAAAATGATGGCCCCCATACTCAAACAAGTAAAAGAAGAGCTGCAGGACAATGTCACCATTTTGAAAATAGATGTTGACAAAAATCCGCAAGCTGCACAGGCTTATCAGGTGATGGGTGTACCAACGCTTATCATATTTAAGCAGGGACAGATAGTATGGCGTCAAAGCGGCGTGGTACCTGCTGGCAACTTGAAGCAAACACTGCGTAAATACATGTAAGCATGGGCGTAATGTTACATAAAAAAAGAATCTGGCTTTGGGCATTACCAGTATTGCTGCTTTTGGCAGGATGTGCTGTGACCAGCACAAGTGGCAATAAAATGCTGCGTAGCAATGCATTTGAAAAACAGATGCAAAAGCCGGGCGTTATATTATTAGATGTACGAACATCCGAAGAATATGCTGCCGGTCATTTACCCAATGCAGTATTGTGTGATTTTAACGATGGCGCATTTCTGCAGGCACTGCCTACGCTCGACAGCAATAAAACATACCTGCTCTACTGCCGCAGTGCCAAGCGGTCAGACAAAGCAGCAAGCATGATGAAAGCTGCAGGCTTCAAACATGTGTTGCAATTACAAAACGGCATTCAAGGTTGGAAAGGTGCGGTCGTACAATAATTTTTTCAGACATATTATTGTTATACTTACCACAGCAGGCTGGCTTTGGAGTGGCAGTGCTATTGCCCAACACGAACCGTATGCCAATCCTGTTTGGAAAATAAAACCACGCAGCGATTTCGACAGCAGTAGCTTGTGGCATGCTTTCAAAGGCGGCTTGCTTAGCGGACACATTCGTCAGTTTAGCATGGCCACCGTCAATCAGCAGCAAGCGCCTGACTACTATGCATTGGCCATTGGCGCTGGCATTCGCTATCAAACGGCAACATTTCACGGTTTTCAGGTTACGCTGAGCGGCTATTTTATTCAGAATGTTGCCAGCAGTAATCTTGCTGCAACAGACGCTGCAACGGGTGCAGTAAACCGCTACGAAATAGGTTTGTTCGACATTGAGCATCCGGAAAACAAAGCCAACCTCGACCGGCTCGAAGAGCTCAATATATCCTACACCCACAAAGGACTAACCGTAACTTATGGAAAGCAGATTGTGAAAACAGCTTTTATAAACCCTCAGGATGGCAGGATGAGGCCCACAGAAGTGAGTGGCTTGTGGACGGTGTGGCAACCAAATCAAAAACAACTTACACTGGAAGCAGGTTGGCTCAACCGTATTGCACCCCGAAGCACTTTTCGCTGGTATGATGTGGATGAAACAATGGGCATTTATCCATCGGGGGTACAAACAAACGGACAACGATCTGACTACCACCACAACCTCAATAGCAAAGGCATATTGTACACCAGTGCTGCATGGAATGCAAGCAAATGGCTCACCGTGCAAGCGAACAATCATTTGGTAGAAAATATTTTTCAAACAACGCTGCTGCAAGCAGATGTTGAATGGAAAAAAAAGACCATCAGTTGGCTGACTGCAGCACAATACACATTCCAAAGTGCGGTGAACAATGGCGGCAATGCAGACGTTAGCAAAACGTACTTCGTGCCCGGGCAAAATGTTGGCGCTATCAGTGCAAGACTGGGTATTAAAAAAGGTCGCTTGCAAAGCAGCCTCAATTTTACACGTATCGGAAAAGGTGGCCGCTTTTTAATGCCCCGTGAGTGGGGGCGGGAACCTTTCTTTACCTTTCTGCAGCGGGAGAGAAATGAAGGCCTTGGTGATGTAACTGCTTGGATGCTGAAAAACACTTACAAACTACCCAAGGTACGCACCGTGCTTGATGCAGGCATTGGCTTGTATCAACTTCCACACCCAACAGATTATTTACACAACAAGTATGGCATGCCATCTTATGGCCAACTCAACCTGAGTGTACAGCATGAGTTCAATGGATTTTTAAAAGGATTGTATGGAGAACTTTTGTATGCCTACAAATGGAACAGACTAAGCAACAACAGCAATACAAAGTGGATAATTAATAAAGTAAACATGACCAATCTGAACCTGATGCTGAATTATCATTTTTAGCAACCAACTTCAATAAAAATTCAATTCTGTAACCAAATCAAATACCAAATATGTTAGAATTTATCACAAAGCCCTGGCCCTGGTATGTGGCTGGCCCGCTTATCGGATTAACGGTACCTGCATTGCTGCTTATTGGCAACAAGAGCTTTGGTATTTCATCTTCGCTGCGCCACATGTGTGCTGCTTGTATTCCTGCAAAAATTCCATTTTTCCAATACGATTGGAAGAAAGAAGTATGGAATCTCTTTTTTGTATTTGGCGTATTGGTAGGTGGCATTATTGCTGCGCAGTTATTGGCCAATCCTGAGCCAATCGTCATTCATCCCGATTTGGCTGCAGATATGGCCAAATACAACATCACCGACACCAGCCACATTGTGCCCAGCGATTTATTTAGCTGGCCTGCACTGGCTACGCCTCGTGGCATTATTATGATGGTTGTAGGTGGCTTTATGGTAGGTTTTGGCACCCGCTATGCTGGCGGTTGCACATCGGGCCACGCTATCATGGGTATAAGCACTTTGCAATGGCCTTCATTAGTAGCCACCTGTTGTTTTATGATCGGCGGCTTCATTATGACCCACCTTATTTTGCCCTATATACTGGCACTTTAATCATTTATCCTTCAATTGAAAACTGAAAAATATATGGCTCAACATAATCAACAGCAACCTATCGGCAATACCGATTTTGAAGTACGTTCGCAAAATGCTGTTTGCGTAAATAAAAGTGAGTTAGATGCTCCTTTGAGTTCTAATATCAAGTATGCCGTTATTGGTATTTTATTTGGTATTGTATTTGTAAAAGCAGAAATCGTTTCCTGGTTTCGCATACAGGAAATGTTCCGGCTTGAAAGCTTTCACATGTATGGTGTAATTGGCAGTGCCATTGTGGTGGGTATGATTAGTGTTTTCATCATCAAGAAATTCAAGATTAAAACACTGGCTGGCGAAACTATTTCTTTCACAGATAAAACTTTCAACAAAGGCCAGATTTATGGTGGACTGATGTTTGGTCTTGGATGGGCCATTACTGGTGCATGCCCCGGCCCTTTGTATGCACAAATTGGCGCAGGTGCCACAGCAGTAATTGTAACATTGCTAAGTGCTATTGCCGGCACTTGGGTGTATGGCCGCTTCCGAGAAAAACTGCCACATTAATAAAACCATTAATGCTCATTACTTAACAGCCGCACTGCACAAGTGCGGCTTTTTTATGCATCGTAGTTCTGTTGAAAAAAGAAAACAGTACATTTTCAAATGGGCAAAATAAGTGTGGCGATTGTTTGGCAGCATTCACATGACGAAAGTCAGTAAAAGAAGCGACGCAGAGTGACTATAGTCCTTCACAGGGCCGCAAATCAGTAATAGTTTAGCACTACCAAAAACCAACCGAATCTTTCACCTGAACAGGCTACTGTTCAAAAATGAAATGTATTATGAAACATCATCAGATTTTAGTAATCGGAGGTGGCAATGCCGGCCTGTCTGTATCAAGTAAATTGTTGCTGAAAAATAGCAAACTCGATATTGGCATTATTGAGCCAAGTGACAAACATTATTACCAACCAGCGTACACACTGGTGGGTGCCGGTACATTCAACATCAACGATACTGTAAAAAACGAAGCGGACTATATTCCAAAACATGCCACCTGGATTAAAGATGGCGCTGCGTCATTCGACCCGGAACACAACACAGTTACTTGTACCAGTGGTGCTCAATACTCCTATGATATTTTGATTGTGGTACCAGGCATTCAACTCGACTGGAAAAAGATAGACGGCCTGGCCGAAACACTGGGTAAAAACAATGTGACGAGCAATTACAGTTTTAAAACAGCACCATACACATGGGAGCTGATTGAAAATTTCAAGGGCGGCACCGTGGTGTTTACCAACCCTCCCACCCCCATAAAATGTGGTGGTGCACCGCATAAAATCATGTGGCTGGCTTGCGACTACTGGCGTAAAAAAGGCATTCTTGACAAATGCGATGTACACTTTGTATCAGGTGGCACTATCATGTTTAGTGTGCCGGAATACTTGAAAACACTGGAAGAAAAAATTGAGGAGTATGGAGTAAAAGTTCACCTCAAACAAACCATTACTAAAATAGATGCTGCTTCGCAAACACTCTATTACGAAAGTACAGATGAGCAAGGCAACGTAAATAAGCAAACGTTACACTATGACATGTTGCATGTAGTACCACCGCAAAGTGCTCCCGATTTTGTAAAAACGAGTCCGCTGGCTGACCCTGCATCGCCATTGGGTTGGGTAGAAGTCGACAAAAATAATTTCCAGCACGTTCGCTATCCTAATGTGTTTAGCTGTGGCGATGCTTGTAATGCACCCGCATCAAGAACGGGTGCAGCCATACGCAAGCAGGCACCTGTAATGGTCGATCACATTCTTGCATTTATGAAAGGCGAAAAAGCAACCAGCAGTTACGATGGTTACTCTGCCTGCCCCATTCCTACGGAGTATGGCAAGCTCATGCTGGCAGAATTCGATTACAACAACCGGCCCAAAATGACGTTTCCCTTCGACCAGGCCAAGCCACGCTGGACAATGTGGCTGCTCAAAAAATTTGTACTGCCCTGGCTGTACTGGAACCGCATTTTGCAAGGCAAAGCATAGGTTAGATTTGGTTTGGTGTTTCTTGAAAGGCGGCTGCGAAGCTGCCTTTCGCTTTTGATACAGCATCCGGCAAATTCAGTTTTCTTTGCAGCATGCAACACGTGTACCAACCAAGCATTATAGCCGAAACAGACAACTGGGTAGCCGTCAACAAACCATCGGGGCTGCTGAGTATTCAAGATCGTCACCAACACGAAATTCCGTCTGTTCGCAGCTGGCTCGAAAGCCGCTACCCACAGGTTTTTGTTGTACACCGCATCGACCGTGACACCAGCGGCCTCATCATTTTTGCCAAAAATGAAAAAGCCCACAAGCATTTGTCGCAAGCATTCGAAAACCGTGAAGTCACCAAAAATTATCTCGGCATTGTAATGGGAAAGCCTGCCAAAGAGCAAGGCACCATTGACGCTGCCATTGCAGAACACCCTGCCAAAAATGGCACCATGGTTACACATGCCAAGGGTAAACATGCTATCACGCACTACACATTGCTGCAGTCGTTCGGTAAATTCAGCCTGCTGTCTTTTGATATTGAAACGGGCCGAACGCACCAGATACGTGTACATGCCAAATACATTGGCCACCCTATAGTAGCCGATCCTTTGTACAACGATGGACGTGGTGTTTTTCTCAGTGACTTCAAACGCAAAGTCAAGCTCAGCAAGCATGATGAAGAAGAGCAACCCATTCTCAACCGCTTAGGGCTGCATGCACATACGCTACACTTTACCGATGTAGATGGCACTGCAGTTTCGCTGGAAGCGCCGCTGTTTAAAGACATGCGGGCCCTGCTGAACCAGCTGGAAAAACACGGCAAATAAAACTTTCGAAAGCCATCAGACGGTCAGGCCAACCTCTACCAAAAACAGGCCATTTGCCGGCGTTGTAAAGTCGGCCTTAGTGCAATCTTTTGCCTGAATGATGGATTCAAATTCGGCCATCGAAATTTTGCCCCGGCCAGCCTGCAACATAGTGCCTACCAGCCCACGCACCATGCCCCGCAAAAAGCGATTGCCTTTTACCGTGTAGCGGTAGCCATCTGCCGTTTGTTCCCAGCGGCTTTCGCTCAGGCGGCAAATCATGGTTTTAGTTTGTGTATTGCGTTTGCTGAAACTGGTAAAGTCTTCATAAGTCATCAGCAATGCAGCTGCGTTATTCAGCACATCCAAATCAACCGGGTAGGGATAAAACCATGCCCTATCGTTGAGAAAAGGATTTTTTTGCTGATAAATAAAATAATGATACACCCGATGCGTCGCATGAAAACGACAATGCAAATCGTCGGGTA
>JADLHL010000015.1 GCA_020848815.1 Chitinophagaceae bacterium
CATACCCAACGAAATACCCGGCGTAAAAGAAGTACATGCCGTGGATGCATCGGGTGTACACCCATTGCTGCTGGCTATTGGCAGTGAACGATACACCCCATATCTGCCTACCAAACAACCGGCAGAACTACTCACCATTGCCAACCATATTTTGGGTACAGGGCAATTGAGTTTAGCCAAATTCCTGTTCATTACGGCAGATGATACCAACCAATTGCACACCCACAACGTGCAGGCGTTTATGCAGTATTTGCTCGAACGAATAGACCTCACAAGAGATATTCATTTTTACACCAACACAACCATTGATACCCTCGACTATAGCGGCACGGGCATCAACAGTGGCAGTAAAGTAGTGCTGGCCGCTTATGGCGAAAAGCTGCGGGAGCTGGCTACAGAAGTACCTGCTGAACTGACAGCACTACAGGGATTTGTAAACCCACAGGTATGCATGCCCGGTGTGGTGGCTTTGCAAGCCAACGCATTTACGACTTATGAAAATGCAGCGAAAGAAATAGCAGCACTGAATGCACAGTTGGAGCCACAACTACAAACTGCAAACCGCAAACTCCAAACTGTACAAATTATTGTAATAGCTGACGACGCTGGCTTTACCGCTGCCACCCTCAACAACTATTTGTGGGTAACCTACACCCGTTGCAACCCCAGCCACGATATGCATGGCGTTGGCGCATTTACAGAGCACAAGCATTGGGGCTGCCGTGGTCCGCTGGTGATAGATGCCCGCATTAAACCACATCATGCGCCTGCATTAGTAAAAGATCCTGCAGTAGAAAAACGCATCGATCAGTTGTTTGCCAAGGGCGGCAGTTTGCATGGGGTAGCTTAATCGATTTTTTTACAACACATAATAAAGCCTGTACGATTTGAGTGCAGGCTTTATTACTTGTGCAGCAATCTGCGGTCGTTATTATTTACCCATTACGTTTGTTTTCAAATCTTTTGCTGTGCGACGGTTGAAATAAATGCCGAAGCCAAACCGCAATGTAAACCCACCATTGCCATCTACATTTTTAAACTTACTGAAGCTATAGCCACTTACTCCTTCCACTGCCACCGATTCGTTTACAAATGCTGCGAAACCCATACCAATTAAAAAGCGGGTACCGTTGGTTTTTGTTACGGCACTTACATTGGCAATGGTTTGTGTAGACTTGGAAGAGAGGAAATCGAATTCACCAACTACAAACGGTTTTGTACTGGTATTACCAAAATAGTAGCGGGCAAAAGGACCAATTCCGAAAGAATTATTTTTTACAGTACCCAGTTTCTGATTGGTAAAATTGAGCGTTCCGCCAAACACAAAATTGTCGGCAAAGAAATAACCCACGGTTGGGGTAAACGCAAATTGACTATTGCCGCTACCGGTTTGTAAGGCTAAGCCGCCGCCTACCAATACTGAGTTTTCTTCTGTTTGAGCTTGGGCCATAGTTGCCATAAACAACAGCGAGGAGAGTACAATTTTCTTCATAACCAAAATTTAAGGTGTTGCAAAAGTACTTAAAGCCGCTGTACTTCATACAAAGGATGAAATAAGTACACCCGAATGCTGTGCATTTCGTGGCAGCGGATGCGTTTGCGCAGTTGAGCCCCACGAATAAATGCCCGTCCGTCTTGTAATTGAAAGGCCTCTCCTTCTGCAATTTCTTCTACAGTTGCAATGCCCGGCCTTGGGGCATCGTATTTGCGCAGCACCCGTTGCAGGCCATCTTCGGCACTGCTGCTGGCGGCAGGGTTGCCCAGCATCAATGTAAGTTCGTGAGCTACATCGGCAGGAAAAATATTGGCCGCTAAAAAACTGCTGAGCAGTTGGCTGTACGTATACTTCCACTCTTTGCCATGTGGCGGTATGCGGTGGCCATACCGCTGGTAGGCCAGCAAATGTGCCAGCTCATGTATGAGTGTTATCAGAAATGCATGTACGTTAAGATTGCCATTGACCGTAATGCGGTGATTGTTGTTGCGGTGAGCATGCCTGAAATCGCCGAGCTTGGTTTGCCGCTCTTTGGTAATCACCAAATGTACTTTGTGCTCGGTTATGAGCGGCATTACCATATCAAAACTACCCGCAGGCAGGTAGCCTTTCAATGCTTCAAAAGGGTGCTGACGGGCGGCCATGTGTGCTTTGAAAAATAAGACGCTGCAAAAAATTAGTGATGCTTCTTTTTGTGCGAATGGGGCTGCTGTGGAGCCGGATGCGTAGCCTTGGCCTGCTTGCGTACCACCTGCGAAGTACCCAGAAAATTGTAGATGAGGTAAATAACCATACAAGTAAAAACGGCCGGCTTATTAATTTCTTTGGCAAAATAGAAATACACCATGGCCAGTACCAGCAAGGCAAAAAACTTGAGTATAAAACCACCATATACCTGGCGTACAAATCCATAACTTTTGCTACTGTTGAGTGCCGCAGCATACATCCACTGAGCCAAAATAGAAATACCAAAAATGGCGACATTGCCAATAAGTATTACATCCGTATCAAAGCCTTTTGCTTCCAGCTGTTTGCCAAACAACAGCAACAATGCTGAAATGAGTACAAATACAATTATGAGGGGAATAAACTTTTTGTTCATACTATATCGTCAGCTTTTGCTGAGTTATTTTTTTTGTTGCGGGGTGTAGTTTCTTTTATCAGTTGCCAAAACAACCCAACCAATACCAGCAGCGGAAGAGAAAGTGCAAAGATGGGGAAAGCTAAGTCCGTTTTACCATCGAGCCAGCTACCCAACCAAATAGCCAGCGCCAGTGAGGCCAGCATTTGGCCAGCCAGGCCGGCATACCTAGCCCAACTATGGGTGTTGCTGGTAGGTTTATCCAACTTCATTGGGCACCAAAACGGGTTTCTTGGGTTTTGTTATTTGTTGAGCTGTTGTCTTTGCTCCCATTTGGCATTTGCCATTAAAAGTTACGCCGGCTTCCATTTGCAGCAGGTTGGCTTGTATGTTTCCGTTGATAACAGCTCCTTTGCGCAGCACCAAACTTTCTGCAACTATAATGTCGCCAAAAAGCTTGCCGCTTACATCGGCCAGGGTGCAGGTAATAGCGCCGGATACTGAACCGTTTTGGCCAATCACTACTTTGCTATCGCATACAATATCGCCTTCAATATGGCCGTCTATCCGCAGGTGATTGCTACACGTAAAATCGCCAAGCACACTGGTGCCAGCGGCTACAATAGTGGCCGCATCGCTACCCGCATGCTGTTCGCCCCCTTCTTTTTTCTGAAAAATCATTCCACTGTTTGTTTGGTCAATCAATCGGTTATTTCTTCGGTGGGTGGCAGGTTTTTGAGTAGGCTGGTATCCAGCGGCACAGTGGTGGGTGTGGTGCCTTGCAGCACATTCTGGAGGTTTTGCAGGTACAGTTGTTGCTGGCCCATGGCCTTTTCCAAACTGTCGGTTCGCATTTTTAGTTGCCGCAGCTCCTGCAGCGAACTTTGCTTGCCATAACCGGGAATGAGAAAGCGAAGGTTGGTAAATGAGATGAGAGCAATGGTTAGCCCGACAAGCACAACAAATATCGTGCTCATGAGGATATAAACGCTCAGCCGGGTGAGTTTGAAGGTAATCACTTCTTCAAACGTATCGTCGTTCATCACCACCAACCGGTAGCGGTTGCGCAGCCGTTTGGCTACGGGCTTGTTTCGCAATGTTTCCATGGCTTTGTACGTTTATACTCTTACTACCTGCAAATATTAAGCAGCAATCATGAGCATGCCAATTTTTCCTTTCAACAACAGCCTGCGTTGCGCCGCTATGCTACAGTGGCCCATTTTGGATAACGTTGCCGTTTTACCGTTCTTTGTTCCCCGTGTTGTTGCATCCGAAATCTAACCCAGTGACCAACCAATTGACGCCTTCATATACCGTTTTCAAATACCTGCGCAGCTTGCTGCACGGCTGGTTGCTACTGGCCATGTGCCTGCCTGCCTTGATGGCCACAGCACAACCCAAGCTGGAGTTTCAGATGAAAAAACCCAAACAGTTTGAAGAACGCAAACTGGGTTCCGAAAAAATGGCCGACAAAAAGTTCACCCCCATTCGCCGCTTTTTTCAAAACACCTACACGCATTACAACTACTATTTCAATGCCAATGAAAAGCTCATCAAAATCATTGACCAGGCCACTGAAACACAAAAAGACGATTACACAGAACTGTTGTCGTTTTTTCCGTACAGCTTAAAAACAACGGCTGCCAACGGCGATATTGATTCCATTTTACAAACCGTAACCACCGGCATTTTGCTGCACGACTTGCGCAACGACTGGATAGACAACCTGTACCTGCTGATGGGCAAGGCCTACCTGCACCGCATGGATTTTGACTCAGCCATGATGTCGTTTCAATTTCTCAACACCAGCTATGCGCCAAAAGAAAAAGACGGCTACGACCAACCCATTGGCAGCAACTCGGTAGAAGGCAGCAACGCATTTTCGATAGCTACCAAAGAAAAAACCAATCTGGCAAAAAAAGCATTGAGCCGACCGCCCAGCCGCAACGAATCTTTCCTGTGGATGATTCGTACCCTCACGGCCAAAGGCAATTACCTCGATGCCTCTTCTTTGCTCAGCACCATTAAGAATGATCCCGTATTTCCGGAGCGTTTGAAAAACGAATTGAATGAAGTAACCGCCTACATGTATTACGGCCTGCAGCAATACGACAGCGCTGCGGTGTACACAGAAAAAGCAGTGGGCAATGCCAGCAGCCTGCACGACAAAGCCCGCCGGTATTACCTGGCCGGCCAATTGTATCAACTGGCAGGTATGCGCAACGAAGCATCAAAAGCGTACCAGCAAGCCACCAAAGCCGCCATTGATCCGGTGATGGAAATTTATGCCCGCCTCAACACCATTCGCTTACGCAAAAGTGAAGACCCGAACATCATCGATCAAAACATTGCCGACCTGAAATCGCTGGCCAAAAAAGACAGCTACCGCAACTACCGCGATATTATTTTTTATGCCATTGCTTTGTTTGAAGTAGAAC
The DNA here is from genome assembly GCA_020848815.1 of Chitinophagaceae bacterium. Classification (GTDB taxonomy): domain Bacteria; phylum Bacteroidota; class Bacteroidia; order Chitinophagales; family Chitinophagaceae; genus Phnomibacter. Next base: position 5,015 of record JADLHL010000015.1, read on the forward strand.
GCAATGGCTACGAAGCGGCCGACAATTATTTGCAAACCAGCATCCGCTTCAATACCGATAATGCTGCACAACGCAGTAGCAGTTTTCAACTGTTGGGCAATGTGCGGTATGCCGCCAAAAAATACGGACAAGCAGCCATGCCTTACGATAGCGTAAATACTTCGCTGTCGAAAAAAGCCGACTCTTTGCAAACAGAAATGCACCGCCCCGGCACCAAGGCAGTATTTGAAGCCGATGAAATTATCTACCTGAATGATAGCCTTTTAAAACTGGCCCTTACACCAGAACCTGAACGCTCCAATGCGGTAAGAAACATTGCCAAAATACTGCGCAAACAAAAAGGGCTGAAAGAGGAACTGAGCACCGGCGGCACATCTGGCG
>JADLHL010000016.1 GCA_020848815.1 Chitinophagaceae bacterium
ATAATATAACAAAGGGTTCATCTCCCAATTGGCAAGGTGTTCAGTATGTTTCAGAAGGCGAAGGAATCCTTTTCATTACAAGTAAGAATGTTGAAAGCTTCAAAATTGATTTAACAAAAGCAACTTACGTAGAACAAAAATTCAATGAAATTGAGCCCCGTTCAATTTTAAAGAAAGGAGACATTCTCACAAATATCGTTGGTGCATCAATTGGTAGAACAGCATTATTTGATTTAGATGTAGTTGCAAATATTAATCAAGCAGTTTGCATTCTCAGAATTGAGCATAGTTTTATAAATAAAGCTTATTTACTCAATTTAATGAATTCCAACCTTGCCTTAAAATTAATGTCTGACAAATCTTTTGCACCAGGTAGAGCCAATCTTAGTATGGGCGACATTGCCAATTTCCCTATACCCCTTCCCCCACTATCCGAGCAAAAACGCATAGTGGCAGAAATAGAAAAGCAATTGGCCAACACCAAACAATTAAAAGAACACATCATCGCCAACCAACAAGCCACCGAGCAATTGCTTAAAGCATTGCTGCATCAGGCGTTTGAGGTGCGGGAAATGGAGGAAGCATGAACACTGAAGAATACCTGAAACAGGAATACGCCAGAGCAAAAAAAAATCTGTACACTGCAGACAGAAAAGTGTTTGGCTCAGCCGATGATTTAGCCAGTTGGTTCACCAATGCCTTACGGCATCAAAATTTTTGTTGTCACTATTGTAAAACTTCCATTTTCGATATCAACAAGCTCATTGATGCTGGTTTACTAAAAACACGTTCGGTGAGAGGTGGCGGAAAAAGAGGTCCGGTGTTAGAGATAGACAAGAATGATGATAGCTACATTCCTGAAAACTGTGTACTATCCTGCTATTATTGTAACAACGATAAAAGTTATACCGCTACCAAAGAAGATTACGAGACCTATTTCGGAAACAACAGACATCAATATTTTTTACAATTGCTGCAGCAATTGTCAGCCAATAGGTAATTGTTGCGTTTACTTAATCTCAATACAACATGCTCACACCAGAAGAAACAAACACCCTTTTGGAAATGCCCAAAAAGCTGTATTCAGCCAAAACAGGTCTTCTATCCGAATATGCCTTAGACACTACAGCACCAATCCATGTGCGGCTGCCCGTTCACCCTATTGAAAAAAGTGAATGGCATTTTGAATGGAAAATTGAACAGAGTGCTAAACGGCTGTTGAAACTTACCCTTCACTTTATGGAGAAAAGCCGGCTGGTAGGTGTACTGCGTATCGATTTTAACGGCATCCACTGGCAACCGGCAGATGTAAATGAACATGTACCTGAAGAACTAAAAATGACAGCAGGCAAAATGATAAACTTCGATACGCCCCACATGCATATCAATGTAAAAGGCTATAAACCATTAGCTTGGGCCAGGCCACTAAGTCAAGATTTTCCAGTGCAAGAAATTACCGACCAAGAATCAATTTTGCAGGCTATTTTAGCATTCGGAAAATTAATAAATCTTACGACCAACATCCATTTCAATCAATCGCTTCAAGCATGAGTTGGATAGAGCCATTTATCAACGAGTATATTGCCTTCATTAAGCAAAACACGTTTGTGCAAGAAAATACCGGCACAGAATGGGTCTCTATTTCTACGCCAATGGTAGATATGCACAACGATGCCATTGAAATATTTGCCAAGAAAAAAGGCGACCAAATTGTATTAAGTGACGATGGCACTACACTCAGCAACTTAAAAGATTGCGGCCTCGACTTTTCCAAAGCTGGTCGAAAAAAAGAAATGCTGGAGCAGATTTTAACCGGCTATGGTATTCATTTAGAAAAAGGCGAATTAACAACTGTTGCGAACACCAAAAATTTTGCACAAAGAAAGCTGAACTTACTTCAGGCCATAGGTGAAGCCAATGATTTGCATGTATTGAGCAAGCCTCAAATCACCCACCTCTTTTTTGAAGATGTAGAATCCTTCTTTAGTTCAAATCGGGTTATTTATACCCCACATTTTATTGCCCGAGGTAGTTCGGGGTTAGAATTCAATTTTGATTTCCAGTTGGCTTCGTTTGAAAAAGAAACACTAATCAAAACATTTCATACACTGGCAAAACAGTCTGTTGTAAGCTTTCTCTATGGTTGGGCAGATGTGAAGGAGGCCCGTGAAAAGCAAACAAAAAGAAAAGTGGAAAGCATCGCCATAATTAACGACCTCGAAAAAAAACCTAAAGCAGATTTGATTGAAGCACTCGAGAATAAGGGTGCCCACGTGTTGTTATGGAGCGAAAGAGATAGTTCAGAAAACAAGGCATACTTTAATTGAGTGCAATCAAGTTGTAATCCTTCTTATAATCTCTCCAATAAAATTTATTTAAACCATAATGCCGCCCCAACCGGAGCGGCATTATACATTTTTGTGGTGTCTGACTGGCATGTTACAAAAGCAACCACACCACAGGCAGCAGCACCTTCAGCCACTTCAGTAACCACGCTGCACTGGCCCGGAGGTCAGCGCAAGGCACACGCACTGCGGCAGGCCTGCTAAGAGAGGGCAGTCGGCATACCCGGCTTACCAGCCAATGCAACCACCCAGCGCCCCGTGCCGGAGCTGTGGCGGGGAAATGAAAGCCGACGACGGACTACAGACCGCAGACTACCGTCTTTCCGTCTTTCGGACTTATAACCCACCCCGGCCTGAAGGCCACCCCCCGCTTGAGGCGGGGCAGGCTCTCCAAGGAGGGGAGAAATCCGTCTCCGGACTACGGACTACCCACTCCGGACTTCCGACTACCACCAACAAAAATGCCGCCCCAAACGGAGCGGCATGATGCAGTTAGTTCTTAGATGCTGGCTTTACAGCGCTGCCTTGCGGGTTTGTATGGCGGCGATGAACACATCTATTTCTGCCACTTGCTTTTCGAGCTGGCCCAGCTCCATTTCTTTTTCCAGCAGGGCCACACTGCCGTAGTCGTCTTGCCGCTCGGTAAGCAAAAACTGGCGGTATTCCAGTTTCTTCTTTTTCACTTCGGCTTCTTCTTTGGCGGGTCCTTCGGGCAGGCTGCCAATAATGCTGGCATAGGCGGCTATTTCGGCATTTACGGCCGAGAGCTCGGTGGCTATTTCCACACTGCTTTCGGCATAGTTGGCCTGCTGCCGCTGAATGCTGGTTTGCCGAAACTGTACATCGGCTTTTTCCTTGTTGGCAATGGCCAGTACCGCATCACATTCTTGTACGGTGGCCAGCTGAGCTACTGAGTAGGTCATGGGGTGTGTTTTTTTAAATGGTGAAACAATACCCCGAAACTATAGCCGCCCGAAACCGAAACGTATGTGGTATTTACGCAATCGAAATCCGTAGAAATACCCTGCCTAAACATCCTGTAAAGCGGCATCCAGCACGGCTACTTCGCTGCGGAGGGCTTCCAGTTGGGCTTGGAGCTGTACAATGGCGCCGCCCCCCTGCTCTACCAAGCGGCGCTGCACGGTCAGTTGTTGCAGCTCCAGCCACAGCCGCTGGCGGGTAGGCAAGGCGGTGCCGCCCTCCAGTTGGCGGGCTATCCACTGCTGCTGCCGGTACAGTTGGGCATAGCGTTCTTTCAGCAGTTGCAGCTTGCGTTCGGTAGCAAAATATTGGTATTGCGCCTTGTTCAGGCGTTTGCGCAGCCGCTTGGCCTCCTCGGGCTGTAATGCAGGCCTGGCGGGCATTTGTATGGTTTCCAGCTGCTGCTGTATGGCCAGCAGGGTTTTAAAATGCCGGGTGGGCAGGTTGCGCTTCCCCGTCTTGGTCATGTGCAAAAAACTTCTGGCAATGCCGAGGTAGTCAGATAGCTGTGCGTGGCTCAGGCCCATTTGTTTGGCCAGTTGTTCAATCAGGGTCATATAGTGTGCTATTGTGTGGTAAATGCCCCAACAAAATAGTTTGTGAACAAAAAATTACAATAAACCAAAACGTTCACCAATTGGTGAACAAAAAATGTGTGAACATTTTATTTTGAAAAAAAATTTTGTTCACCAAACGGGTTGGTGGGGAAAGGAATGGGGAATGATGAATGGGGAATGATGAATGGGGAATGATGAATGGGGAATGATGAATGGGGAATGATGAATGGGGAATGATGAATGAGGAATGAGGAATGATGAATGGGGAATGATGAATGAGGAATGAGGAATGAGGAATGGGTACTGACTATTCACTATCCAAAGTGGTGCTCCCTTTTTACTGCTTTTTATTAGATTTAAAATAAAAAAAATGAAAACGCTATTGATGGCATGCCTGTGTGTAGCAAGTGTTGCAAGCTCCGCACAAAACATTGGTATCGGCAAAAGCAACCCTACCGAGGCGCTGGATGTACAAGGCAATGTGAATGTAGATGGCAAAATAAAGCTCAACGGTAGTGGCGGACAACCCGGCCAAACCCTGAGTGTGGCCGCCGACGGCACGCAGTATTGGGCCAATGCATTTGGCTACAAAAACAGGCAACAGTTGCCAACAAGCCCCACCTGGTCAACACCTACAAGCTGGCAGGTACCCCCGGGTGTAAGAGAAGTGTTGATTGAAGCCGTTGGTCAGGGTGGTGGAGGCGCCAAAGGGGGCGGCGGCGGTGGTGCAGCCTATGTAATAGCAAAGGTAAAAGTAGCCCCCGGGTCTTTCATTGGCAAAACCCAGGTTGCACCAAATCAAAGTAATTCTCCAGGCTTTCCTGCTACCACTGAAACAGGCACAGGTATGGCAGGGTATTCTACCTTAATCACCGGGCCCGGTTTTTCCATAGAAGCCAGAGGTGGAAAGGGCGCTGTGCAAAATGCTGCCGGAATAGGTGACATCGGTGTTTACTCCGGCGATAGTATCATTTATGCGCAAGTATTTTACGGAGGAATGGGCCAAAGCATGCAGGAAACATATAGTCAACGGTCGGCTACAGAGTTTGTTACCAGCCGGAAGCAAGGTGACGGAGGTACTTGTGCCTTTGATCCATATAATATCAGCAGGGGTGGTTTTTTTAGCTTCAATTCGCAAACGCTATTCAATATTACCCTTATTCTCTCACCAGGCACAACAACCGGTTTTGGTGCTGGCGGTGCCGGAGGCAATAGCACCAATGGTTACTGGGGAGGCTATGGTGGTCCGTTTATTGCCTATGTTTCATACTAAAGGCGGCTCCGCCCTGGCTCGTGACACTCGAGGCATTTCTTGCCTGCGCAACGTCCCGTTCCGGAGACGTTGCTTCAAATAAATAAGACAGCAAGACGCCGTGTAAGCAAAGCCAGACACGGCTGAGGCAGAGTGGTTGCTTCAATAAAATGGGCTGTCTTTTTGGGTACTGACTTTTCACTATCCAAAGTGGTGCTACTTTTTCCCCGCCAGCCCCCAGCGGCGCCTACCACAAAATGATGACCCGCCCCGCTTCGCCCGGGCCGCCCCAGCGACCGTCGCCCTGATTGCCACCAGCGCCACCGCTACCATCGCGGGTCTGTCGGCTCACATTACCATACAGCATCGTTACATTCAGCAACGTAGCCGTATTAAAGGCGAAGAAAGTGCCGTTCTGCACTGCATAAGGCGGTAGCAAGCTGGCACCGCCATTACCATACTGTCTTACTGTTACAAACTCGTTTGTCAGGCGTTGCATGTAGGTTTCCCTGGTTACCTCGCCACAGCGTCCGCCCTGCACCTCTGCGTATATCACACTATCGCCAGCTATCACCCCTATTTGTGCATCACCAGAAAAAGACGACGTCGCTGGCAATCCGCCCCGTGCCTCTAGCGAAAAACCAGCCGGCCCTAGCACCCGGGTAAAGTTGCCAGCCGTGCCTTCACCGGTTTCGCCAGCAGCACCAAGGGCGAAACTGGCAACTTGCATTGTATAGGCTTGACCAGGTGCTACTTTTACCCTTGCCAGGCACATCGATCCGCTGGCCCCGCCCCCACCTTTGGCGCCGCCACCACCGCCACCTACGCCTATCAGCATTATTTCGGTTACGCCGGCTGGCACTGTAAAAGTCCCATCGCTAAAAAACTCCCGGCGATTTTTGTACCCAAAGGCCGATGTCCACTGCTGCAGGCCATTGGCACCCATCTGCAGCACCTGCCCGGGCTGGCCACCCTGCCCGTTTATTTTCAATTGGCCCCGCACATTCACGTTGCCGTTTACATCCAGCCGTTCGGTAGGGCTGCTGGTGCCCACGCCTACTTGTTGGCCCATGGCCCAGGTGGCGCACAGCAGCAGGCTGGCGCAAAAAGAGATGCATTGATTTTTCATAGCATAGGTTGTTCTAAAAGGCATGCGACGGCGCTTTGCCTGCTGCCGGGTTCAAAAGATTGAAGGTTAAATTTAAAAAATAGCAGCATGATTATTTCCGATAAATGCATGGTAACTGCGCTACGCTGAGCCCTCGGTGTGTACTACAGCGGCTTCCCCCGCCCTGGCTCGTGACACACGAGCCATTTTTTGCCTTTGCAACGTCCCGTTCCGGAGACGTTGCTTCAAATACATGAGACAGCAAGACGCCGTGTAAGCAAAGCCAGACACGGCTGAGCCACAAGCCTGCAACCCTAAAATTCGATATTATTGTAGCACTAACATACGCCGTGTATGCAAAGCCAAACACAGCTGAGACGGAAACAATACAAACTAATTAAGATATGACAGACGTCATTATACCCTTACTGTCCCTAATTATCCTAGAAGTAATTCTGGGCATCGACAACATCATTTTCATATCCATTTTATCAGATAAACTACCCGAAAACCAAAGACCCAAATTAAGATATTGGGGTATTGGTTTGGCCATGGTGATGCGGTTGGGTCTGTTGGCTTTTATATCCTGGATTTTACAATTAGACAAAACCTTGTTTTCCTTTTATGAAATAGATTTTTCGGGGAAAGGACTTATTTTAATTGTTGGCGGATTGTTTCTTATCTACAAAAGCACCAAAGAAATTTATCATAAAACGGAAATGCATACTGACGATGCACCGGCAGCACCCGCAAATAGTTCTTTCAAAAAATTGCTTTCAGAAGTCATCATTTTAGACATTGTATTTTCTATAGACTCCATCATTACTGCGGTAGGTATGGTAAAAGAGCTTTGGGTAATGTATACGGCAGTTATTGTTACTGTCATCATCATGCTTTTTGCCTCCAAGCCTATTAGCCAATTTATTACAAAGCATCCTTCATTTAAAATATTGGCACTTTGCTTTTTGATGATGATTGGTGTAGCGTTATTGGCAGAAGGTTTCCATTTTGAAATCCCGAAAGGATATATCTATTTCTCAATGGCTTTTGCTTTTTTGGTCGACATCATTCAAATGAAAACAGTAAAGCAGAAGTAAAATTGTCGATGATTTTTTTGTTACAGCCCTGTCTCGCCCTGCGGAAAAGCTGTCATGCCCCCGCCTTGGCTTATGGCACACAAGCCAAGGCTTGCCTACGCAACGTCCCGTTCCGGAGACGTTGCTTCAAATAATGATCAGACATAAATGCCGGGCTTTGCAATGCAGTTGAAATGTCCCGATAGCTATCGGGAGGCACAACCGGTGCTTCATAGTAGTACAATGGTTGGCTACCAAAAAAAATTTCGTTCCAACTGAGACAGATAAAATCATTTCATTCATCATGCCCACTTTTTCTACGCCAGAGGATATACAAAAAGCCATTCAGCTTTTTAATCAACATGCTTATAATGCAGGGTTTGAATTTAAAGTGTACTCCTCCGAGGCATCTTGCTTATACATTCAGGCAAGTTTCGATTTTGGTTATTATGTAAATGTTGACATTGAGTGCCGGGAAGTATTTTTCACCAATATTAGTCCTACCGCATCCTGGCCCGATGCCTGGCATGCCGATCAGCTCTTTTTGCTATCCGATGATGAGTTGGAAAACATCATGGCGTTCAAAGAAATTACGATCCAATCCGACAAACCCTATTTCGGAATGGTGTTTAACATCATCGGAAAAGACAATTACTTGTTGAATGGAACCGTCATTTGTTCTTCGCTGTATATTCATTGGCGGCATCCTGATAAAAACGACGCCTACGAATTTCGTACACCAGCCTAATGTTCTATACAGATGCCCGGCTAACCAGCCGGTGGAACAACGCAATGCTCCGTGCCGGAGCTGTGGCGGGGAAATGAAACCCGAGGACGGACTACGGACTTTCCGACTTTCGGACTTTCGGACCAATCACCCACCCCGGCCTAAAGGCCACCCCGCCTTAGGCGGGGAGAAACTACTGACTCCGGACTTTCCGACTTTCCGACTTCCGGTCTTCCCGACTTCCCGACTTTCCGACTACCGTCTCATACCCCTGTAAACTTTGCTACCAACAGTCCAAAAAGGCCTCCTACATTTATGCATCAACCAATGCCCATGCATATTCCCGTAACGGTGACGGTTACCTACCAGGGTGAAGCCCTCTCCCAATCTTACCTCGATACCCATCCGGAGTTGCAGCCCTTTTACCCGTCGGCGGCGGTTTTTATGGAAGTGCTCTACATTCCGCTGCTGCGCAAAGGCATGGCCGAACACCGCCAGCAGGAGTTGCTCATAACCGAGGAAGGCGTATGGATAAATGG
>JADLHL010000017.1 GCA_020848815.1 Chitinophagaceae bacterium
GTTAACCTTTTTTCTTCACCTTTGCCCACCTAAAAACGGAAGCTCGAATGGCATTAGAAATCAAAGTTCCATCGGTTGGCGAAAGCATTAATGAAGTAACCCTGGTAAAATGGCTGAAGGCCGACGGCGCCTGGGTAGAACGGGATGAAGTATTGGCTGAACTGGAAAGTGAAAAAGCCACCTTTGAAATCAATGCCGAACAGGCAGGCGTACTCAAGCACATTGCCAAAGAAAACGACACCCTGTTGATTGGCGACATAGCTTGCTCCATCGACACCACTGCTGAGCGGCCTGCCAGTGCCGAAGTACCAGCCGCCTCACCAGCCCCGGCTAAAGCAGCAGCAGCCGCACCCACAGCCGCCGAACCTGCTAAGCAAGCTGCCGATGTAAAAGCAACTCCAGTGGCTGCGGCCATTATTGCCGACAAGCAGGTAAATCCTGCCAACGTAGTACCCTCTGGTGCCAACGGCAAAATCTACAAACAAGATGTACTGGCTGCTTTGCAAAATCCCGGACGGGCTCCGCAAACAGTAGCTTTTGGCCGCAACGACCGCCCCGAAAAAATGAGTAACCTCCGCAAAACGGTCAGCCGCCGATTGGTGGAAGCAAAGAATACCACGGCCATGCTCACCACGTTCAACGAGGTGGACATGACCCGCATCATGGAACTGCGCAAGTTGTATAAAGACGGTTTCTCCAAAACACATGGCGTTAACCTGGGCTTTATGAGCTTTTTCACCAAAGCTTGTAGCTATGCCTTGCAAGAATGGCCTGCGGTAAATGCATATATCGATGGCGATCAGATTATTTACCACGACTACTGTGATATTTCCATTGCCGTGAGTGCCCCCAAAGGTTTGGTGGTGCCTGTAATCCGCAATGCGGAAAGCCTGAGCATGGCTGACATTGAAAAGAAAGTAGTGGAACTGGCTACCAAGGCCCGTGAAAACAAACTGACCATTGACGAAATGACCGGTGGCACTTTCACCATTACCAACGGTGGTGTGTTTGGCAGCCTCATGAGTACGCCCATCATCAACATTCCACAGAGTGCTATTTTAGGCATGCACAAAATTCAGGAGCGCCCCATGGCTATTAATGGCAAGGTAGAAATCCGCCCCATGATGTACCTGGCACTGAGTTATGATCACCGCATTATCGACGGTCGTGAGTCCGTGAGTTTCCTGGTACGGGTAAAAGAACTACTGGAAAATCCCGAGTTGTTGCTTTTTGGCAAAGACCCGGTAAAGACTTTGCTCGAACTCTGATTGAATCATCTTTTCATACAATGCCGGAAGCTCTCCGGCATTTTTTTATATCTATGAGCCGATACCATAGCTACTGGCAAAGCGCCAGCAAAGTGATTGAGAAATATGATGGCAAAACGCCATTGGCCATTCACCTGAAACAGTTTTTTGCCGCCAACAAACAAATGGGCAGCAAAGACAGAAGAACGGTGCAGCAATTGGTGTATCAGTTTTACCGATTGGGCAAATGGCCGGAGCCGCTGAGTGTAGCCGATCGCATATTGCTGGCGGCTCAATGCATACCTACGCAAAATGAAGCTTGGTTGCAAGGCGTAGAAAAAGTACCTGCAACAGCAGTTACAGAACAATTTACTGCAGAGCAGTGGTTGAACATTTTCCCCAACGAACCTGCTGTGAGCAATGGCATAACTGCAGCAGCGTTAGCACAATCGATGCTCCGTCAACCACATTTATTTGTGCGGGTAAGGCCTGGCTTTCAAGGCAAGGTAAAGGCTGCTCTGGAAAAGCATGGCATTGAAGCCGTGTGGCTAAGTAAAGAAACAATACAACTGCCCAATGGCGCCAAGCTGGATGATGTGTTGAAACTCAATCAACAGGTAGTGGTGCAGGATTACAGCAGCCAGCGAACAGGCCAAATCATTGCGCAATACTGGCCATCAAAAGGAGAGAAGCATGTATTGGCATGGGATTGTTGTGCGGCTAGTGGCGGTAAGTCTATTATGCTGTACGACCAACTCTCGCCGGTTACACTTACCGTGTCGGATATCAGAGATAGTATCATCTCCAATTTAAAGGCCCGTTTTGCTGAAGCAGGCATGCGTAACTATCAGGTATTTGTGGCAGATGTTTCAGCACCATTGGCAGAGCATTTACACGACAAATTTGATGTGGTAATTGCCGATGTGCCTTGTAGTGGTAGTGGTACATGGGCCCGTACGCCAGAGCAGTTGTATTTCTTTCAGCCTGGTCAGGAATTGCAGTTTCAGCAAAAGCAAAAAGCCATTGCCGGCAATGTGCTGCAAGCCATAAAACCCGGCGGTTTACTGGTGTACATTACCTGTTCGGTATTTGCTGCAGAAAACGAAGGAGTGATTGAAAGTATTGCTGCAAAACCAGGCATGCAAATGTTACACAGCGAACTCATCAACGGCATCGAACATCAGGCCGACAGTATGTTTATTGCGGTATTGAGGAAGGGAAAATAAAGTTGGAAGGTTGGTAGGTTGAAAAGTTGACGAGCAGGTCAATCCTGATATGGTTTGTTACTTGTGATCGATGTAGGTCAATACTACCCGATAGCTGCCATCTTCCCAATAACCGGCTCTTGAATCGGGTGGGGGCACAGGCGGCTGCCACACTTTGTGGTCGAAGTTTTTGTACACCAATCCAATGCCTTCTGCATATACTTCAATGCTGAAATTCCACTGCTTGTAAAAAGAGGCATTGAATGGCCCTTCGGGCAATACTTCATCTCGTTGCAACACAGTGATGGTGTTGGGAAAGGTTTTACCACCTACGGTAAAAGGCTGCCCAACGTTTTGATAGGTGTATTCCCAATCGGCTAAATATCGAACGGGAGAATTGATAGAAGTTGCATCAATAAAGCTGTTGCCCTTCCACACGAATCCTTCCTGAATGGGAAAACGCAACTTCATAAATCGAAGGTTGTTCTCATTCCACTCTACCCAATCTTCGCCAACAGGCGTGGCCGAAAAAGTATTGTTGGGAACATAAGCACTGGTACCTGCCAAATTGCTGATGCTGCGAAATACCCGCCATGCTTTGCGGCCGAGGTTGTCTGTAACCTGTGCATCATAGGTATCTCTTACCCTGTAGCTACGAACTGTAGTGTCGGCACCAAACTGCGTGGGCAGCGTACTATCAATTCTGTAAGTAATGTACTTGCCCGCCTGCATGGGAAAATAATCGGCGAGTGCCGGACTGCTCATGTCGATGTTTTTGCTGCCGCAGCTTGTAATAGCCATGGAGCCCAGCAAAAACATCAACAATATAAAGCAGTTAGTTTTCATGCAGTGAGGTATAAACGCTTGCACAAGTCTATTTGTTATTGAGCAGCGTTTCAAAAATAAATGATTGGAGCACCGATTTCGTAGCAAGTTATTAATACCGCTGAATAATGCCGCCGCCAATTACATCGTTGCCTTCGTAAAAAACAGCACTTTGCCCCGGGGCGATGCCTTTTACTTCTTCAAAAAACTGCACCCGGATTTTGCCGTCTTCATTGTACAGCTGGCTGTTGGCGCCCTGGTCTTTGTAGCGGATTTTTGTAATGGCTTCCATGCCATCTGTTACGCCATCATACTTCAGCCAGTTTATTTTTTGTACCAGCATTTCTGCCCGGTTCAGGTCGGTTTCTTCCCCCAGTACTACGGTATTGGTGTCGGGGTTGATGTGTGTAACATATGCAGGTTTGCCCAAGGCAATATCCAAGCCCTTTCGCTGGCCAATGGTATAAAAAGGATAGCCTTTGTGCTGGCCCAGTTTTTTGCCTGTTTTATCTACAAACCAACCACCGGCTACTTTTTCTTCCAACCCGTCGATGCGTCTTTTCAGAAAACCACGGTAGTCATTGTCGGGTACAAAACAGATTTCATAGCTCTCGGCTTTCTTCGCCAGTTCGGGATAACCGTAGTCTTCGGCCATCTGGCGTATTTCTGATTTGCGGTAGCTGCCCAGCGGCAGCAGGGTGCGGCTCAGCAAATCTTGCTGCAGGCCCCATAATACATAGCTCTGGTCTTTGGTTTCATCCAAGCCCTTGCTTATAAAATACCTGCCGTTGGTATGCTGGTGAATATTGCCATAATGGCCTGTGGCTATGAATTCACAATCCAACGCATCGGCTCTTTTCAACAGAGCCCGCCACTTGATATGGGTATTGCACATTACACAGGGGTTGGGCGTACGGCCCGCCATATATTCATCCACAAAGTTTTCAATCACAAAATCGCCAAACTCCTCACGGATGTCGAGGATGAAATGCGGGAAGCCATGCTGCACCGCGGCCATTCTTGCGTCGTTGAAACTGTCGAGATTGCAGCAGCCGGTTTCTTTTTTACCCTTGGTGCCGGTGCCGCTACTGGCATAATCCCATGTTTTCATGGTAATGCCTACTACTTCATAGCCCTGTTCGTGAAGCATCAGGGCAGTTACTGTACTGTCGATGCCACCACTCATGGCCACCAGTACTTTTCCTTTTTTACTCATGTTGTAAGCTGTACGAGCCGGGTTCATAGTCCGGATACAGGCGGCAAAAGTAGCCATCTGACTGCAATTGGCATTGTCGGATGCCGGAATTAGGATGGGCTTTACAAACTATCCGTGGGATTGCTTAAAAGTTGACAGCCTCCAATACAAACTGGTTGGCAGGGCCATCGAAGGTGAATTTGCAGTACTGGAGCACATCTCGGCCAATGACGCCGTCGTACGGACTTTGGCTGTAATCGCCGGCTATGAGGTCGAGGGGCAAACCTTTTTGGCCAAAAATATCGAGAAAGAGTACCGCTCTGTATAGGCTAAGGCTGTGCTTGCCGCCTACGCCATCTACTTCGGCGGGAGCTTCGTATTTGGGCAGTTTGAGTTTTTGGACAATGCTATAATCTACACCGGAAATGTTGGAGCCTGTATCTACCAGTAAATTCACGGGTATATGCGGCTCGTAACCACGGTTGTTTTTGCTGGAAAGAAAGCTCAATTCGTCGGCATAGATCTCAGCTTTGAATAAAGGGCCTTGCCAAAATAGTTGATTGCTGAATGGGGTTGATTGCTTCATAATTCGATAACAAAACCAAAGTAGCCAACCTTGTACACGAACGGTGTTCTTGTGCAATGTTTGACGGGCAAAAGCTAAAAAAAGAGAGGCATGTTGTTTTTTCAGCTGTCTATCCCATTAACTTTAAACACACATTCATTAGTAAGTAATTTTAAAAAAAGGTGTACGTATGATTAAGCTTCAGGCAATTGGCAACTTGGGCAAAGACGCTCTGGTAAATCAGGTAAACGGCAAAAATGTTATCAATTTTACCGTAGCCCATACCGAACGCTACCGCGACAGCAGTGGTGGTCAAAAAGAAAAAACAACCTGGGTAGAATGTGCCTACTGGACAGACCGAACCGGAGTAGTACCATATCTTAAAAGAGGTGCTCAGGTTTATGTAGAAGGTACTCCCGAAGTGCGTCAGTTTACCCGGTCGGATGGTACCGCCGGTGCTACTTTATCGCTTCGGGTACTGAGCCTGCAATTGGTGGGCAACCGTGCCGACCAGCCTAATGGCGGCGGCTCACAAGATGGAATGCAATCTTCCGGCAGCGGTAGCAATACCATGCACAGTGCTCCCGCCCCCGAAAATGATTTGGGCGATGATTTACCTTTCTAAATCAGCTACTTCATTACATTTAAACCCTTCCTACACGGAAGGGTTTTTCATTATTTGCCGCCTAATACATTCAGCTTTTACATTATGAGAAAACTTCTTTTGGTAATTGGATGCAGCCTGATGGCTATCACCAATGCGCTGTGGGCTCAACCGCTCAGTTATTATTTGCCCGACAGCATTTCTTACAATCCCAGCATTCCCAAACCTGCCGATGTAATAGGCCACGAGGTAGGCGAGTGGCATGTAACCCACGACAAACTGGTGATGTATATGAAAGCACTGGCTGCGGCCAACCCTCAGCGAATTAAGTTGCAGGTTACTGGCACTACTTACGAAGGCCGCCAGCAACTGTTGCTTATCTTTTCTTCGCCGGGCAATATGGGGCGTATCGAATTGCTTCGTCAGCAGCACATACAACTGCTGCAACCATTGAATGCCGACAAACTCGATACAGAAGGCATGCCGGCGGTGGTGCTTATGGGTTTTTCTATCCATGGCAATGAAAGCAGCGGTAGCAATGCCGCCCTGCTGGCAGCGTATTATCTGGCTGCTGCAGAGGGGCCACAGGTGGAAGATTTGCTGAGCAAAACAATCATTTTGCTTGATCCGTCTTTCAACCCCGATGGGCTGAACCGCTTTGCCAACTGGGCCAATCAGCACAAAAGCAAAAACCTGGTGGCCGATCCGCAGAGCCGCGAATACAACGAAGCCTGGCCCGGCGGTCGTTTCAACCATTACTGGTTCGACCTCAACCGAGACTGGCTGCCGGCCGTACACCGCGAAAGCCAGAACCGCCTCAAATATTTTCACGACTGGAAACCCAATATCCTGACAGACCATCATGAAATGGGTAGTAATTCTACTTTCTTTTTTCAGCCGGGCGTACCCAGCCGGGTAAACCCGCTTACGCCGGTGAAGAACCAGGAACTTACCGGAAAAATCGGACAGTTTCATGCCCGGTTTCTCGACCGCATAGGCAGCTTGTATTTTACCAAAGAAGGCTACGATGATTTTTACTACGGTAAGGGCAGCACTTTTCCCGATATGCAGGGCGGTATTGGAATATTGTTTGAGCAAGCCAGCAGCCGAGGGCATGTGCAGGAAACGGACAACGGATTGCTGACTTTTCCTTTCACCATCCGCAATCAGTTTGTAACCACACTTTCTACATTGGAAGCTGCCAAAAATCTGCGGGTAGAGCTGCTGAATTATCAGCGTGATTTTTACAAGCAAATGATAAAAGATGCTGCTGCAGCCCAGGAAAAAGCATTTGTTTTTGGTGATAACAATGATCCGCAAAAAGGAAAGATTTTAGCTCAAATGCTTACCCGCCATGGGGTAGATGTATTTGCACTGAAAGCAGATTACAACAACGGCAACCAGCGGTTTGCCAAAGGCAAAAGCTACATAGTGCCCGTGCCTGCGTATCAATACAAACTGATTAGAACCGTTTTTGACAAGCAACTGCAATACACCGACAGTTTGTTTTATGATGTAACCACCTGGACTATGCCCATGGCATTTGGTGTACCCTTTGCTGGGGTAAATGCGCCACAGCCACAGCTGCACGGCGACCGTGTAAGTGTGGACCAACCCAATGTGGGTAGCATTGAGCCCGGTACTGCCAGCTATGGCTACCTCATGGATTGGAAAGCTTTTGAAGCTCCTAAAGCCTTGTGGAAATTGCAGCAGCGTGGTGTACAGGTGAAAGTGGCTGGCAACAGCATGCAGTTTGTAATGAATGATTCGCTCCGCAATTTTGAAAGAGGAACCATTATTATTCCTCATCAAACACAAACAATTTCAGCTAAAGAGTTGGCTAAAATAGTTGCAGAAATTGCCGCTACTACTGCTGTAACGTTCACGCCTTTACACACCGGAAATGTAACTGCCGGCAGCGATTTGGGTAGCCGCTATATGCAAAAAGTAACCACCCCCAATGTGGCTATGCTGGTAGGTACTGGCGTAAGTGCCACCGATGCTGGAGAAGTGTGGCACCTGCTAGATCAGCGGATGGATATTGGTACCACGCACCTCGATTTGGCGCAGTTTAACCGTGCCGATCTCGACCGCTACAATACCATTATAATGGTGAGTGGCAGTTACAGTTCCATCAATAAAGAAAAGCTGAAAGCATGGGTTGATGGCGGCGGTGTACTCATTGCTTGTGAAGATGCCGTGAGCTGGCTGGCCGAAAATGGTTTGGTAAAAGCCGAAATGAAAAGAGTAGCACCGGCTGTGGACAGCCTCATGAAACCCAACTATTTTGCCAAAGAGCAAATAGACGGCGCACAGCGTATGAATGGCGCCATTTTTAAAGCAGACATGGATGTAACACATCCACTTTGCTTTGGCTACACTGGCAGTACCGTTGATTTGTTTAAAACGAACAATGTATTCCTGCAAATACCAAAGAACCCATACGCTGCGCCTGTAAAATATGGCAGCAACCCGTTGCAAAGCGGTTTCATCACCCGTCAGAATTATGCAGCGTTGAAAAATTCAGCCTCGGTAATGGTGCAAACCAGCGGAGAGGGCAGAATCATTTTAATGGCTGACAACCCCAACTTCAGGGCGTTTTGGCTGGGTGGTGCCAAGCTGTTTATGAATGCCATATTCTTCGGCAGAAATATTGATGCAGCTTCTGCAAGAGCAGGTGAAGAATAAATAATACTACTGCTATTTATTCTGGTGAGCTTGTCTGATACTAATCGGGCAAGCTCACTACATGTAAGCCCGTTTCGTATTCTTTATCCAATGCATCTATAATGGCTTGCAGGTGGGCGGGATTATTCAGAAAATCAGCCTTGCTTACGTCTACCAGCAATGTAGGCACGTTATGATTACGGATATAAGTGCTGTATGTTTCCTGAATACTGTACAAATATTCGTCGGGTATGCTTTGCTCGTAGCTACGGTTACGTTTTCTGATGTTTTGCTGTAAGCGGCTTACCGGTGCATGCAGGTAAATTAATATTTCAGGCTGCACTATTTGCTGGTGAATAATATCGAACAGGCGTTGGTACAACCGGTATTCTTCTTCGGGTAAATTTACCCGGGCAAAAAGTAGACATTTGGTAAACAAGTAATCACTTACCGTAATGGTATTGAACAGGTCGCGGCTTACCAGCATATCCTTGAGCTGCTTGTAGCGTTCGGCCATAAAAAACAACTCCAGCGGAAATGCAAACTGCTTGGGATTTTCGTAAAATTTCGGCAGAAAGGGATTGTCTGCAAACTCTTCCAAAATCAATCTTGCATCCAACCGCTTACTCAATAAATGAGCCAGTGTAGTTTTTCCTGCACCAATATTGCCTTCAATCGTAATAAAATGATACGCCATGTACTTGTTTCAACCCTTGCGGCAAAACAAATAAGGTTCAGTCATTTTCGGTAGAAAATTTCTTCACATCCAGCGTATCGGGGCACTCGGTGAGCAACTGGTGCATGGTTTTGTTGAACACCGGATGTAGCAGGTTAGGGGCAATTTCTACCAAAGGAATGAGCGTAAACCTGCGAACGTGCAGATAGGGGTGAGGAATGGTGAGTTCCGGCCGGTCGATAATGTTGTTGTTGAAAAATAAAATATCAATATCAATCACCCTCGGGCCAAACTTTACCGTACGTTCCCTGCCCATTTTTTGTTCAATAAGAAGTGCTGTTTGCAGCAATGATTCTGCATCCAGATGGGTGTGCAGGCACAGCACCTGATTGAGGAAAGCGGGCTGCGGAATATTGCCCCAGGCACTGGTTTCGTACAAAGAAGAGTGATGGATAATGGGCCCGGCTGCTTGCTCCAGTAGCTGTTTTGCTTTGGCCAGTTGAACCTCCCGGCTACCCATGTTTCCGCCGGTAAGTAAATAAGCTGTGTTTATAGAACGTTTGTCTGTCACGGGGGCAAATATCCTTATTTTCGGCTGCTGTTCATATTCATCCGGATTTTCATTCATCATGCGCAATTTTCTTAAAATATTCCTGGCTACGTTTTTAGCAATCTGTGTTTTTACTTTCATCATGTTTTTGCTGGGCATCGGCATTTTTAGTGCTGCCACCAGCGATGATGTGCCCGAAGTAAAAGAAAATACGGTGTTGGTAATAGACATTAGCAAACCCATGATGGAGCAACGGGTAGAGCAGGGCTTGCCCATACCTGGTGCTCAGGCAGATGATATGATGGGCCTGCACGATGTAATTGCTGCCATAGATGCTGCTGCAAAAGAACCCAAAATAAAAGGCATCTACCTGGTGGGGGCTAACAACGCCCTGGGTTTTGCTAACAGTACCGAATTACGCCATGCTTTGCTGCGTTTTAAGCAAAGCAAAAAGTTCATGTATGCCTATGCCAACTATTACGAACAACGGGCGTATGAACTGGCTGCTGTGGCCGACTTCATTTACATGAACCCCGCCGGAAGCCTCGATTGGCAAGGGTTTGGCGTTCAGCTGGCTTTTTTTAAAGATGCGTTAGACAAACTGGGGGTTGCACCTGAAATATTTTATGCCGGTCAGTTTAAAAGCGCAACTGAGCCTTACCGCCTTACTAAAATGAGTGAGGCAAACCGCTTGCAAATGACTGACATGCTGCAACAATTGTACAGTCATTTTCTACAAAATATTGCCAGCAGCAGACCCAAGGCAGATACCGCAGCGCTGCGGGTATTGGCCCATGAACTCGGCATGCAATCAGCACAAGATGCTGTAACTGCCGGCCTCATCGACAAATTGTTGTACGATGATGAAGTGAAAGAAATTATTGCCAAAAAAACCGGGGCGGCCAATATTGAAAAAATCAATTTCATGGCAGTAAAAGACTTCATAGAAGTGGCGCTGCAGGCGAAAGAACAACCAACTGATAAAATAGCAGTGATATATGCCGAGGGTGAAATTGTAAATGGCAAAAGTGGCGACGGTACCATTGGCGGCGAAACCATACGGCAATTGCTGCGCAAAGCCCGGTTCGACAAAAATGTAAAAGCGGTAGTGCTGAGGGTAAACAGTCCAGGTGGTAGTGCGCTGGCTTCCGAAGTAATTTGGCGGGAAGTGGAATTGGTAAAAAAAGAAAAACCATTGGTAGTAAGCATGGGTGATTATGCAGCAAGTGGTGGCTATTTTATTAGTTGTGGAGCCGATAGCATTTTTGCACAACCCGGCACCCTCACCGGTAGCATTGGTGTGTATAGCATGCTGTTTGATGCCAGTAAATTGATGTCGCAAAAACTGGGTATCACTTTCGATGAAGTGAGTACTGCTCCGGCAGCCAGCATGGGCACGCCTTTCCGTAGCATGAGTGCCGTGGAGCGACGCTTTTTTCAAAACGGGGTAGACTCTACTTATCAGCAGTTTTTGCGCAAAGTGGCCAACGGACGGGGCATGACTATAGCCGCGGTAGACAGCGTAGCACAGGGCCGGGTGTGGAGTGGCAATACTGCCATCACCAACGGTTTGGCCGATAAAATAGGCACGCTGCAAGATGCAATAGCCTGTGCAGCCCGCATGGCAAAAACCACTTCGTACAGCCTGCGGCAGTGGCCGGAAGTGGAGACGCTCTGGGATAAACTGTTCAACGAAAAAAAGGACCGGCAAACGAGTATGGCTATTACCATACAACAACAGTTAGGTGTAGAATTTGCCACTGCGTGGAAGCAAATGCAGCTGCTGAAACAGCAGGCCGGTACTCCGCAAATGCGCCTTCCTTTTTTTGTAATGCCTCCGGCAAATGGTAAGTAAATAATTGCGCATTTGTGCAGCACAATCTGATACTTTTGCCGGCATGAGTGCAAACCATCCATCAAAGCCCTATAGTCAGGTAACCGCCATGCTGGCCATTACCAAAGGTGCTTTGAAAGCTATTTTCAGAAGTCCCTCTGCAGTACTATTCAGCATTGCTTTTCCGCTCATTTTTATATTGGTCTTTGGCTTTATTGGTGGTGGTGGCGGTATTACTACCTACCGTGTGGTGCTCGAAAAAAACAGCGACACCAGCAACCATGTTATTGCAGCACTCAAGACCATTACCAATGTAAAGTTTGTAGTACCCGAATCGGACGAAGAGTTGCAGTCAGAGTTGAAAAAAGGCCGCATCACGGGCATACTCGGGGTGTATAAAAATGATCCGGCAAAAGATTCAGCGCATCCTTACCGGGTGAGTTTTCGCTCTACCAGTGCCAGTGGCGATAAGCTTTCCACTTTTTTGCCATTTTTAGAAAATGTCGTGAATAAGATTGATGCCCGTATTTATCCCGAAAAGCAGAGTTACGCATCGTTTGATACTCCCATTATTGAAGAAGTTCGCAAGTACCGGACGATTGATTTTATTCTACCAGGACAGCTTGGTTTTTCTTTGCTGAGTGCTGGTGTATTTGGCGTGGCTTTCTTGTTCTTCAACCTTCGCCAAACCCTTGTGCTGAAAAGGTTTTACGCCACACCCGTCAATCGTACCATGATTGTATTGGGTGAAGGCATTGCCCGGGTAATATTTCAACTGGTAACGGCTGTTGTCATTATTGGTATTGGCACGTTTGCTTTTAAGTTTACACTGGTAAATGGCTGGATTACTTTTCTGGAAATACTAGTATTGAGTTTTATAGCATTGTTGGTATTTATGGGCTTCGGCTTTATTGTAAGCAGCGTGGCTAAAAATGAATCTTCTATTCCACCGTTTGCTAACCTCATTACGTTGCCACAATTTTTATTGGCCGGTACCTTTTTCAGTATCGATGTTTTTCCTAGTTGGTTGCAACCCATTTGCCGCATTTTACCGCTGACTTATTTCAACGATGCCATGCGTAAAATTGCTTTTGAAGGAGCTCACTTGTGGGATACGGGTTTTGAAATCGGCATTATTGTGCTGTGGGGAATTGTGGTGTATGCTGTGGCTGTAAAAGTGTTTAAGTGGGAATAAAAAAAAGGTATGAAAATAATAAAGCTGGGTTTGTTGAGTGTGCTGGTTTTCGGGTTGCTCTTTTGGGGTATCACGTTGTTGTTTCCGTCTAATACGGTTATCAGCAGAGCCCTCAATATTGCTGCTGATTCCGGGCAGTTAATGCGTAGTGTTTCAGCAAATGAAATATCGGTTCAAACACTGCTGAGCGGCAATGAAAAACTGGTGGTAAAAACAGCGGATATTCCTTTTTACGATGACGATTTGTTTAATCAGCAGGCTGGTCAGCAGCCGATACATGCCGATACATTGTTTTTTCAAATTCAGCAATCTGCTGCAGTGATTGCCAATGGTGGTATTGCTTTTTACCAATTGCAAAAAGATAGCACCACCACGCAAATGTTTTATGTGTTTCAGACCCCGTGGTACAAACCACTGCTGAAAATGAAAATGATGATGGCTGATAAAGCATATGGTCCCGGCCTCGATAGTGCGTTGAAGCGCTGTGCAATTGCTTGGGCGCAAACGAAGACTGACAGCACACTTCACCATCCATAAACTGCTAAAATTATCATTGGCCATGCTGAATAAAAGCATCGCCTTCTAAACATTGCGATATTCGCAGCAATAGCAAATCAGATGAAAACAAACGAAAGGGTAGTAGCCGAAAAACTGTTGCAAATTGAAGCCATCAGGTTGAATGCCGATCAACCATTTACGTGGGCCAGTGGCTGGAAAAGTCCCATTTACTGCGACAACAGAAAAACGCTGGGTTTTCCTTTTGTGCGGGATTACATTAAAAGCGAATTGTGCAACGTCATTTTCTCGGAGTTTCCCGATATTGATATGCTGGCAGGTGTGGCCACGGCTGGTATTGCATGGGGTGCTATGGCTGCCGACCAACTGAAGCTACCTTACATTTATGTTCGCCCAAAACCCAAAGAGCATGGCTTGGGTAACCAAATTGAAGGCTACTACGAAAAAGGCCAGAAAGTATTGGTGATTGAAGACCTGGTGAGCACTGGTAAAAGCAGCTTGCAGGTAGTAGATGTTATTCGAAATGCAGGCATGGAAGTGGCAGGTATGGTAGCCATTTTTACATATGGTTTTCCGCAGGCAGTCGAAGCTTTCGACAAGGCTGGTGTGCCTTTCAAAGCACTCACCAACTATCCAACGCTGATCGATTTGGCCATTGAGCGGCAAATCATTTCTGCCAATCAGCAGGAAGTATTACTGCAATGGAGTCAGGATCCTGCCAACTGGCAACGATAATTTTTCATGTCAAAATCATCTTTTATGAAGCTTCTGTATTCTTTTCTTGTTTTGTTGTTGATGACGTCTGCAGCGCAGGCACAACAACCCAAGCAGCAACGGGCAGAAATAAAAGTGCCTCAAGCTACTTGTGAGCCTTGCAAACAAATCATTGAGCAAACGGCGCCAAAGTATGTAGACGGCCTCATCAAAATCAATGTGATTTTTAAAAGAGGCGTAGCGTTAGTTACCTGGTATCCTGACCGTACCAACCTCGAAGAAATAAAAACGGCAATTGCTAATGCCGGCTTTGATGCCGATGATGTAACGGCCAATCCGGATACTTATAAAAAACTACCGGCCTGTTGTAAAAAACCGGAAGTTGCACCATCACCGAAATAATTTTTCCAGCATTTGTCTGGTAAAAGCGCCCCGTTGTGAAAAAGGAATTTTCCAGCGGGGCTTTTTCTTGCCTGCCATGGCAAAACCTTCAATTTGATAAGGAATGCTGCCGCCCAGTAATAACTGCATGGATTGGCCCAGCAACAATTGATTGTCTAACTGAATGCGAACGGGCAATGAACTATTGGCCAAGCCTGGCATTTGTATCAGCGTATCCATTTTGGCTTTGCCAGCCACCTGATTGTTGATGCTCAAGATAGCTTCTACCTGATTGAGCTGAACAGTAAATGCATTGGGGTTGTAAAAGGATAGTTCAACAACGCCATCTGTACTTTTCATATCAATGGATTGCACCTGAATATTACCAATGCTACTGTATTGCAATGCTTGCGGCACTTTGCATGCAGCCAAAAGCAACAATAGGGTAGCTATAATGAAGAATTTTTGCATACACCAAAAATACAGATGCAGTAGCTTGCCCGCTCACCGCTTAACCAGTCTCAAAAAAACGTCTATTGAAACTGTACATGATGAGGAAAATTGAAATACAGTTATTTGGTCCGATAGCAGCTTTTGCCCGCTTGCACGAAGTAGAAACGATAGTGCTGGAAAAACAAGAGCACTGGCAAAAGATGGGTTACCGAAACCGCTTTCATGTGCTGGGGGCCAACGATGTGCTGGCCATTACGGTGCCGCTGCAGGGTGGGAGAGATCAAAAAGCGATGACGGCCGATTTGACCATTGATTACCATGGCCGCTGGATGAAAGAGCATTGGCGAACCTTGGAATCGTTGTATAACCGGTCACCGTTTTTCTATCATTATGCTCCGGGTTTGCAGCAAATTTGGGAAAGCAGGCATGAATTGCTCTGGGATATGGCAGAGCAGTCGTTGCGCTGGACGCTGAAACAGTTGCGTTGGCAAGGAGCTATTGAATATAGTTCCACCTTTTCGCCCATTTGTGCCGACGACTCCACTGATTTCAGGCATCGTTTTTTACCCAAAAACAGAACGCATTTTTTGTTGCCTGCATACCAACAAACCTTTGGTGAACGTTTTGAAACCAACCTGAGCATACTAGACCTTTTGTTTAACATGGGACCTTCGGCAGCTGCATATTTGAAACAATTGCCCGAACAGTTAAACCAGTACCAAACCCATGAGTCATAATATGTTGAATCTCTAACTGCTTAAACTCTTAAATTGCGTTTCCCAATTCGCCCTCTTTTTGCCATGAAGCATTTGTTTGCCAAGCTGCTGTTGATTTGTTGTTGTTGGTTCGGGCTTTCCGATGCATTCGGACAAGACTTTTCCAATAAAGGCAAAGATTTTTGGATCACTTTTCCAGCTCACGTTGATGGTACTGGTGCTGTCATGGGTATTTATATTACCAGCGATAGAGCGGCTACCGGTCAGGTGGTAGCAGGTCCCAATACCATTCCGTTTAATATTTCAGCCAATGGTGTTCGCCGTGTGTTTTTGGGTACCGGTGGCGATGCCCCCAATAATGCGGTGTATTTAGCACAGGTAGAAGGCATACTAAATGGTGCCGGCATACATGTAACCAGCGATGTGCCTGTTGTGGTGTATGCACACATTATTCGTTCGGCTCGTTCGGGTGCTTCGCTTATTCTTCCATCAGCAGTGTGGGGCAAAGAGTATATAGTGCCCAGCTATAGTAGTAGTGGTGCCAGCGGTGCCAATAGCGGATATGGCACTATTACAGTGGTGGCCAAAGAAGCCAATACCGTAGTAGGTATAACACCAACTGTAACTACAAGAGCTAACCAACCGGCAGGCACTGAATATACCATTACACTCAGCCAGCCCGGTGATGTGTACCAGGTGCAGTTTCCAAAGGATGCAGATATTAGTGGCACAAAGGTAAGATCGTTAGCTACGGCAGGTTCCAGTTGTAAACCTATTGGTGTTTTCAGTTCTACCACATGGTCGGCATTTGATTGTGCTGGTGCCTCTGGTGGCGACAACCTTTATCAGCAGCTATTTCCAACCAGAACTTTTGGTAAAAGTTTTTTGACGTCGCCTTTCATCCGTAAAACCTACGACATATTTAGGGTGTATGTAACAGACCCTGCAACCGTGGTGACCCGAACAGAAAATGGTGCCAGCAGCCAGCTGACAGGTTTACGGCCTGGTAATTTTTATGAATTCAAAACCAACCTGCCCAATAAGATTGATGCTGATAAGCCCATTTCTGTTGTTCAATACATGACCAGCCAAACCTGCGGGCCCGGTGGGGCAGGGGTAGTGCAAAGTGATCCGGAAATGGTCATCCTCAATCCTGTGGAGCAAACCATCAACAACATCACGTTGTTCTCTGCTCACAGATCTTGGGTGCCTTCAGGACAAAGCAACGTTGACAGATGTTATCTCAACATCATTATTAAAACCGTTGCTGCACCTACGTTTAAAATCAACGGGGCTTCGCCAACAGCCGCTTTTCAGGTAATACCCGGCACAGCTTATTCTTATTTGCAAGAAGATGTAACGAACCTTAGTGTGGTGAACCCGGTGCAAACACTGGTAGCTGATTCAAGTTTTTCAGCCATTGCTTACGGATACGGTAACGTAGAATCTTATGGCTACAATGCGGGTACCAATGTTCGTGACTTGTTTCAGTTTATAACGATCAAAAACGAGTATGCAACGGTAAACTTTCCGGCCACTTGTGTGAACTCACCTTTCAATTTTGCTATTACGCTACCATACGAGCCAACTCAACTGCGCTGGCAGTTTTATGGAAGATTTAATGACACCACCATTATTGATCCTGACTATGATTCTACATGGGTTGTAGAAGGAAGAAATATTTATCAGTACCGCTTGCCTGGTTCTTATGTGCTATCGCAAACTGGATTGTATAAAGTATCTGTGTTTGCCAACAATCCAACATCCGACGGTTGTAGTGGCGAACAGCAAATAGATTATGAAGTAGAAGTGTTTGGCAAACCCAAAGCTGATTTTATTTGGCAGCATACCGGTTGCAGTACTGATTCAGTGAAAATATTTGATGCCAGCAATGGCTTAGGTAGAACTGTAAACAGATGGCAGTGGAGCTTTGGAGACAACAGCGTAGACTCGGTAAAAAATTCGGTTAAGAAGTATTTAAATCCCGGTACGTATTCTATTAAGCAAACCATTTTTACTGATATCGGCTGTATTGCTGATACCACAAAAGTGATTGATGTAACGTTACCACCCACAGCCAATTTTACTGTAAGTGCTCCAACTTGTGTGGGAAGTAATATTGTTTTGACTGATGCATCTACAGCAACCGGTGCAACAATTGTGAAATGGATATGGAACTATGGCGATGGTCGTACAGATACTTTGACAACTAACACCGCCAGAACCATTAGTTACACAAATGTGGGCACGTATACAGTATCGTTGATTGTAGAAACACAAACAGGTTGTAAGAGTGTAGCATTTACCAAAACCATTGTAGTTGCTCCTTTTCCTGTGGCTTCGTTTACTATGCCTGCGGTAGTTTGCTTGCCCGATGGCAGAGCTCAGTTTACCAGTACCAGTACTATTACTGATGGTACACAGGCTACATTCAGTTACAACTGGAACTTTGGCGATGCAGGCACTGCTACAGTAAAAGATCCTTTGCATAAATACACAACGGTTGGTCCATTTGCTGTAAAGCTTACAGTTACATCTGCAGCAGGTTGTGCAGATGACAGCACCATGCAACTGACCAATGTGTTTGCACAACCGAAGGCAGAATTCACCATGACGAATGAAGTGTGCTTGCGGGATAGTTCGAGATTTACAGATGCCAGTACAGCCAGCAATCAGGCATTACAAAAGTTCTATTGGGACTTCGGTGATGGCAAAAAAGATTCACTGCGCAATATGGCACATTTGTACGCTGCAGCAGGATCGTTTAATGTAAAGCATTGGATAATTTCTGACAAAGGTTGCCCGAGTGATACTGTCACCAAAGCACATGTGGTGAATCCATTGCCAACCGCCAACTTCACCACTTCAACACCGGTTTGTGAAACCAACGTAATTGCATTTACGCAAACCAGTACTGCTAATGTGGGCAGCATAACCCGCTGGCAATGGAACTTGGGTGATAACACTACTTACGATGTTACAAATGGCAATGCCTTTAATCATACCTACGCAGCGTGGGGTAGCAAATCCATAACGCTGGTTGTAACAAACAGTAAAGGTTGTATAAGCGATACTTTGAAACGTACTATTCAAGTGCATCCTTTGCCTAAGCCAAATTTTGTAGTGCCAGAAGTTTGTTTGACAGATGCCTCTGCGGTATTTGCAAATACTACAACAATAGCTGACAACACTACGGGTATGCAATGGGCGTGGAACTTTGGTGATGCCAATGCAACCCCAGGTAATCCAAACATCAGCAGTGTTTTGAATGCTCAGCATAAGTACAGTGCGGTTGGCAATTACAACGTACAGCTGAAAGTAACTTCAGCAGCAGGTTGTGTAGATAGTATTACTCAAGTATTAACTGTAAATGGCGATAAACCAAAGGCAGATTTCATTGTAGTAACGGCCGGTAATTTATGCACCAATCTTCCTGTAACTATTCAGGATAAATCGACAGTTAACTTTGGTGCCATTACCAAAACAGAAGTGTACTGGGAATGGCCCAATGCCAGCATCGTTACAACTGATGACACACCCACCCCTGATAAGCAATACACTCATTTGTATGGTAACTTTAATGCTCCGGCTACAAAGACAGTACAAATACGGTTTGTGGCATACTCAGGTGGAATTTGTGTAAACGATGTGGTGAAAACCATCACATTGCAGGCAAGCCCGAAAGTGGCTTTCCAAACCATACCCGGAATTTGTTTGGATGCAACACCACGCATCATTGCACAAGCAAATGATGTAGCAGGTTTGCCGGGTACATTTGTTTACAGCGGCAACGGGGTTGCTGCCAATGGTTTGTTTACCCCAACCATACCGGGTGTAGGTACACACACTATAAAATATGTATACCAAACTGCAGCAGGTTGTAAAGACAGTAGCACAAATACCATAACCGTTTGGCCTCGTCCTGCTGCCAACTTTAACGTAGATGCACCCACCTGTGTTACACAGCAAGTTGTTTTCAGAGATGCATCTGTTCCCAATTTTAGCCAACTGGCTACTTGGAACTGGACGATGGGAGATGGCAATAGTTATACTAAAACAACTGCTGCGGCATTCACTCATGTGTATGCCAACACCGGTAATACAAACATTACATTGAGTGTAATTACCGATAGTGGATGTACAAGTGTACCTGTCACCAAAAGCATCAATGTACATCCGTTACCTGTGGTGGCATTTACAATGCCTACAGTTTGTATGCCAGTAGGCACTGCAACATTTACCGATCAGAGCACTATTGCTGATGGCTCTCAGGCTCAATTTACTTACCGTTGGAATTTTGGTGTAGCCGGTGCAAACAGCACATTAAAAAATCCTACTTATAACTATCCTGCAGTAGCTTCTTACAATGTAAAACTGGTTGTAACATCAAAAGACGGATGTAGCGATTCGCTGACACAGCAACTTACAGATGTGAACCCTCAACCGTTGGCTAATTTTAGTACAACGCCATCGGAAGTATGTTTGGGAGATGTGATTGCATTTACAGATCAAAGTAATCCGTTGAATCAGACAATTACTAATTGGTATTGGGATTTGAAAGATGGCAGTACCGCTGCTACACAAAACACCAGCAGAACATACGCAGCAGCCGGCACTTATGCTGTTCAGTTGTATTACCTTACTAATAAAGGATGCTACTCTGATACTATTTCAAAAAACGTAACAGTGCATCCGTACCCTGTAGTAAATGCCGGCCCTGATTTGTTTGTGCTTGAAGGTGGGCAGGCAACTATTGCAGCGTCAGCTACAGGCAGCAGCAATTATAGTTATTTGTGGACCCCATCTTCGTACCTCAACAGTAATAGTATTCTTCAACCTTTAACTAAGCCGTTGGCAGATATTACTTACAGGCTTACAGTAACTGGTGCAGGTGGTTGCAGCAGTAGCGATAATGTATTTGTGAAAGTATTATTGGAGCCAGATGTACCCAATGCTTTCAGCCCGAATGGAGATGGCATTAATGATGTGTGGAATATAAAATACATCAGCAGTTATCCGGGTGCTGTTATTAAAGTTTTCGATAGATATGGAAAGCAGGTATTTACCAGTACCGGATACAATCAACCATGGGATGGTGCGTTTAATAGTAAACCATTACCCGTTGGAACTTACTATTATATTCTAGATCCTAAAAACGGTAGAAAGGCAACAAGCGGCTCTGTAACCATTGTGAGATAGCCTCACAAATTATTTCCATGACACTTCGGATTTTCATACAAATTATAATGGTTACGCTGATAGCAGGAGTTACTGTTTCTGCTAACGCACAGTCATTTGTGTTTGCACAAATGGGAGGCACGCCGCTCAATACATCCGGTTGGAATTTGCAAGGCAATGCTTACATCGGCAACACTGGTTCAAACACCGGCAATGGTGAATTGATATTGACCAACCCGGTGAATTTTCAAAGTGGTTCTGCATTTTATAATGTGCCCATTAATCTTGCTCAGTGTAGCAAATGGATTGCTGAATTTCAATTCCGGATTGCAGAAGGTTCTGCTGCAGATGGTTTGGCATTTTGTTATTTGGATGTTCCCCCAACCGGTTTCGTGTCAGGCGGTGGCTTAGGTATACCAGCTACAGCCAATGGGTTAAAGGTTGGCATTGATACTTGGGTGAATTGTGGATCTGATGCTGTTCCAAAAATCCAGCTCCGTTGGGGCAATACCTACGATGAATGTAATGGCCAGCCAACAAAAAATAACAATGATGGTTCATTAAGTTTCATCAGGAATGGTCAATATCACGATTGCAAAATCGAGTATGATAAAGGCAATATTTCAGTTTCTATCAATGGTGTACAACGCATTACCGGTTTTCAGACTTTCAACTTTTTAGGATACTTCGGTTTTACTGCCAGTACAGGCGGTAGTACCGATAGGCATTCAATCAGAAATGTGAAAATCTACACTGAAATGCCGCCATCAGAAGCAGGAACCAATGCGGCTATTTGCAGCAATGCTTCTGCACAAATTGGCGCTGCTAATAACCCTGCCTATCAATATTCATGGACGCCGGCAGTAGGGTTGAGTAGTACCAACAACGCCAATCCAACAGTCACGTTAACCAATACGGGCACTACAACTTTTGTACAAAAATATTACCTCCGCACAGAGTTTGCTAACCTTCCAGGCTGCGGTAGTACAGATAGTGTTTTGGTTACAGTGTACCCTCAACCCAAAGCAGATTTTACAGCAACCAATAATGGCTGCATAGGTAATCCGGTTTTTTTTATGAATAATGCTACTGCACACGATAGAAGCATTACGCAATGGTTATGGAACTTTGGCGACAATACAACTGCTTCAGGTTCCTTGCCGTCCAAGGCTTACCTGGTGCCCGGTGATTATACCATTCAACAAAAAATTGTATCGAATGATGGTTGTGTGGACAGCAGCACACAAACAGTTAGGGTCAGTGCCGTACCCATTCCCATTTTTCGGGTGGCTGGAGCATCTTGTGTAAATGACAGTATCCAGTTAGAGGATGATTCTTTCATACCCACGGGTAAAATAGAACGGTGGATTTGGGACTATGGCAACAGAAGAGATACGGCTACAAGTTCCATCAACCCAAAGGTATTGTTCAATACCAGTGGCCCAAAGGCTGTGACTTTGTTTGTGGAAACAAACACGGGTTGTATGAGTAGTTTTCCATTGCCTATAGAAGTGGGAGAGTATCCGGTAGTTGACTTTTCACTACCCGAGGTTTGCTTGCAAGATGCTTTTGCGTTTTTCAAAAATAACTCATCCATTCCCGGAGGAAATCTTGCTAGTACACAATGGCGCTGGAATTTTGGCGATATGAATGCGTTGCCAGGCGCAAATGTGAGCAATACATTTGACGGCCAACATAAATACAGTGACGTTGGAAACTATACTGTTCAGCTTTTTGCAGAAACAGCCGGCGGTTGTAAAGATTCTTTGGCGCAGCAACTAATTGTAAACGGCGATAATCCGGTGGCAGATTTTACTGTAATGGATAATGGTATGCCTGTTTGTAGCAATCTTCCATTGAAGATTCAAAACAAATCAACCGTCAATTTTGGTAGCATCACCAAAACTGTGATTTATTGGAACTGGCCTTCCGGCACAGATACCACCATCGATGAATTACCACAATTTGATAAAATTTATACGCATCAATATCCGGTTTTTACCAGCCCCGATATGCAAATGGTAACCATACGGTTGGTAGCTTATTCCGGCGATGTGTGTGTAAGTGAATACTCACAAGATGTAGCTCTTTATGCAAAACCTTTGTTGGCGTTCGAAGCTGTGCCTGGTATTTGTATTGATGGTTTGCCAAGATTGATAACCCAAGCTACAGAGCTTACAGGTGCAGCAGGAGTTGGCTTTTATTCTGGAATTGGTATTGATTCGATGGGTACTTTATCACCTTCATTATTAAGCGTCGGTCAAAACTTACTTACCTATACTTTCATCACAAATTCAGGCTGCGTTGATTCTGTGAAACAAAATGTAACTGTTTGGCCACGGCCAACGGCATCGTTTTCCTACTTAGGGCCTGCTTGCCAAAATCAAGCATTTACAGTTGCTGATGCATCTACAGCCAATGCAAATCAACTATCGAAATGGGATTGGAATTTTGGAGGTGGCAATCTCCTGTCACGTAATGATGGTTTGCCTTTCAGCTACACATTCAGTAATACTGGAACTAGTTTGGTGGAACTTGTAGTAACTACAGATAGTGGTTGTGTAAGTTTGCCTGCACAGTTACCGGTTGTTGTGCAGCATGTACCTGTTCCTTCATTTACATTGCCTGTGGTTTGTATGCCAACTGGCATTGCAACGTTCACCAATCAAAGCATTATTGGCGATGGCACTGCAGGTCAGCTTAGTTATCGCTGGCATTTTGGAGTTGCTGGTAGTAATAGTGCTTTAGCAAATCCAACATTTACTTATTCGTCTGTTGGTGTGTATCCTGTAAAATTGGTGGTGACTTCAAAAGATGGCTGTTCCGATTCGCTTACGCAAATACTCAGCGAAGTGTATCCGCAGCCAATGGCCAATTTTTCAGTGAGTCCCAATAACGGTGTTTGCCTTGGTGATGCATTTCAATTTTCAGATGCCAGTAATCCGTTAACGCAAAGTATCAACAGTTGGCAGTGGGATTTTGGCGATGGTCAAACAAGTACAACGCAAAACCCCAATCATACATTTAGGTCAGCGGGGTCTTTTGTAGTAAAAATGTGGTACACAACCAATAAGGGATGCGTGTCAGATACATCAATCAGCGTGCCGGTGGTTCATCCATTTCCTGTAGTAAATGCAGGTCCTGATTTGTTTGTGCTCGAGGGCGGGCAAGCAATTATTCCGGCAACAGTTTCAGGAAGTAGTAATTATGTTTATTCATGGAGCCCGGCAACGGATTTGAGCAATGCCAATACTTTGCAGCCCGTGGTACGCCCAGCGTTCGACAGAACGTATACGTTGACCGTAGCTGGTGCTGGTGGTTGTAGCAGTACAGATGACGTGTTTGTAAAAGTATTGCTGGCACCCGTTATACCAAATGCATTCAGCCCCAATGGAGATGGCATCAATGATGTGTGGACAATCCGTTATCTGGACAGTTATGTTGGAGCTATCATCCGTGTGTTTGATCGTTATGGAAAAAATGTGTTTACCAGCACCGGATACCAGGTGCCGTGGAATGGAAAGTACAAAGACAAAGATGTTCCTGTAGGAGTGTATTATTATATCATAGATCCTAAAAACGGACGCAAGCCAATTTCAGGATCTGTAACTATT
The DNA here is from genome assembly GCA_020848815.1 of Chitinophagaceae bacterium. Taxonomy (GTDB): domain Bacteria; phylum Bacteroidota; class Bacteroidia; order Chitinophagales; family Chitinophagaceae; genus Phnomibacter. The sequence continues at coordinate 24,136 of JADLHL010000017.1, forward strand.
GTAAGATGATGTTTCAAGAAAACAAGTTTCAAGGATTGAGATTATTTGCAGCATGCAGCATGATGTTGCTACTATCGGTGGTTGGTCATGGCCAGCAGCGTCCGCATTATACGCAATACATCCTCAATAATTATATTATCAACCCTGCTGTAGCTGGTATAGAAAATTATACAGATATAAAAATTAGTCATCGCCACCAATGGGTGGGGATACTCGATGCACCGGTAACAACCTATGTAACGGTACACGGGTCTATTGGAAAAGAAGATACTCGAACCAACCCGACAACTTTTGTACCGGAAGGAGAAAACCCAAGGGGGCAAGCGTATTGGGAATCCTACACTTCGGCTCAACCGCATCACGGATGGGGATTTACGATGATTAATGACAAAACCGGGCCACTCAATCGGTTTTCTGTGTATGGTACATATGCCTATCATTTGGGCATTGGCCCAAGAACAAGTTTGTCTGGCGGCATTAGTGTCGGGCTCACCAATAATGCACTCAATACATCTAAATTATTATTCGACAATCCTATTGACCCCGCCGTGGCTTCAAGCGGATACCTCAATAAAATGCGGCCAGATGTAAATGCGGGTTTGTGGTTGTATAGTGCTGATTTTTTTGCAGGAATTTCTGCTCAGCAAATCATGAATCAGGGACTTGAGTTTTCTGGCAATACACTTACCACCAGTACCAAATCCTATCCACATTTGTTTGTAACTGCCGGTTATAAATTGTATGCCAATGAAGACATAAGCATCATTCCATCTGCAGTTCTCAGATATGTAAATCCGTTGCCGCTTGGTGTTGACCTTAATGTAAAAGCTCAGTATCGTGACCGGGTTTGGTTAGGTGCCGGCTACCGTTTAAATGATGGCTTGAGTGCTATGGCCGGAGTGAATATTTCCAATGTAATGAACATTGGCTATGCCTACGACTATACTACGTCTCCATTACAAAACTTTACTAGAGGCACTCATGAGATTGTAGTTGGCTTTATGCTTGGCAATAAGTGGGGTGATTTATGCCCCAGAAACTTGTGGTAGCATTCATAAAGGGCCCCCGTTTATTTTTTCTGGAGATCCAGTAAATACGTTACACCGTTTTCAGTTCGGGTAGATTTCACCGAACTGAGCGTGGTTCTGGTGATATTCCAGATACCGGTTAATTTTTGTAACGGTGCTGGTCCGTTAGGAAAAGCAGAAGTTATGGTCATGGCAGATGCATCTCCCCGCCATGTGCCTGCAGCATCGGGTTGGCCGGCCAATTGGCCATAAACTGTAAGGTCTTTGTTGAACTTAAAATCGTATCCGGCGAATAAAGCGGTTTGATTTGTGCCGTTCTCACTATATAGGGTAACAGTCCATAAGTTACTGGTAATCAAGTTAACTACGAAATCTTCTTGGGCAGTCTGAATTGCTTTTTTACAACTGTACTGGCAGAGTAAAATCAATACCAATACTGCTACTATTTTTCTGGCATTGCTGCGCATCTTGGGTGTGTTTTCTTGAAATAGAAAATTACTACAAATCATTTATTGTTTGCACATTAAATGAATTATAACAGGGAAGGGGCGTCAATTACTTTTTCTCCAGCTACATTTCGCAACGCCATAGTGAAACTTCCGGTGAGTGAATAGCAACCCGTTTCGCCTTTTTTATTCATGGCAATAAAGCCAATTTGCAATTTCCTGGCTGTGGCTTCTCCACGGGCCTTAATCAATCTTTTCACGGCTTCCTTGCAGGCATCGGCAGGCGAGTAACCGTGGCGCATATATTCCACCACAGTATGACTACCACAAATTCTTACCACTTCTTCGCCAACGCCAGTTGCAGTAGCTGCGCCAACTTCATTATCAACAAATAGCCCTGCACCAATAATAGGAGAATCGCCAACACGCCCCTGCATTTTATACGCCATGCCGCTGGTGGTGCAAGCGCCACTAAGATTGCCGAGCTTATCTAAGGCCAGCATGCCAATAGTGTCGTGATTGTTTTTGATTCGTTCCAGCAGGTTTTCTACTGTTGTCATGGGACTGTACTGTGAGGTTTTCAGCCATTCTTTCCATGCTTTTTCACTCGCTTCGGTGAGCAGATTTTCCTTTTTCATGCCATTTTCCAGCGCCAGGCGCAAAGCGCCTTCACCCACCAACTGAACATGCGGCGTCTTTTCCATTACCAATCGGGCAACTGTAATGGCATGTTTGATATGCTCAAGATACATAACCGACCCTATATTGTACTGATGATCCATGATACAGGCATCCAGCGTTACCCGGCCGTCACGATCGGGTAAACCACCATATCCAACGCTTTGGTCATTCGGATCAGCTTCTGGAACCATTACGCCCTGGTGAACCGCATCCAAGGCTGTACCGCCCTTAACCAGCACCTGCCACGCTGCAGCATTTGCCTTTACGTTGGGAGCCCATGTGCTTATTACCACAGGATTTTTTTCGTTATCTGCATCAACTGATTTTGCATCAACATTTGAATTATTCAACAGTACACCTGTGGGTAATAATGAAGCTAATTGAACGAATTTCCTACGTCTCATGGTTGTGAAGTCTTAATGAGTTGGTATTAGTTTTCTCAAATGTGAAAGTAAGGTTTCAATATAGCTAAGTAGCTGGTTTTGTGTAAAAGTGTAAAGTAAATTATTTCATTTTTATACTTATAATTAATATTATGTTAAGTAAGGTATTTGAATAAAAGCCACGCTAATGTGGCCTTTATTCAACTATGATTAGTGTGCTATTTTGGTGTACACTGCATTCCACTTCTTTTCTTCTGCTTCAAACTTGGCTTTGTCTGCAGGAACTTTAGTGGCAGCTTTTTTGTCTCCATAAATTAAGATAAGCTGGTCTACCAGTCGCTTGTAGTTCTGCAACTCCATTCCTTTCAAATCTGCATGCTTTCCATAGGCTTCTGCAGACTTCAATAAATAAGGCAACCCTTTGTCTACTTCATCGCTGTATTGTTTTCTCAAAGCGTCACGCTTATCTGTGAGTTCTTTTGGTGGCGGTGGCAATTTGCCTGACTTATCGGGCTTGGCAGCTGAGTTTGCCTTACGGATTTCGTCGGACACTTTGCTGATATCTGCATTCACCTTCACTGCTTTATTGATAAAATGATTGCCCAAATAGTAATAAGGCTTACCATCGTCAGGTTTTTTATCGCCTGCCTGGCTGAGGTAAGTAATCATTTTTTGCTCCATTTCAGCATAGTTGGTTATGCCCGAAATGTCTTCGGCATTTAGCTTATCGAACAAGATAAAACCGTAATTCTGCAGCAATTCCAGGTTGCTTGGCTCTTTGGCTATTTTAGCTTCAATGCGCTTTGTCTTTTCTGCTTCATCTTCCAAAGACATAATGAAATCTATCTCCTCGAATGTGAAATACTCACTTTTTGGATATAATTCCTTACCGAGTGCTTTATACTTATTAAAGTTTGCAGCATCATCTTTTTTGAAATAGTAACCCATCAAAAACTGGTAAACGAACTCATTGTCATCACCTCCAATCTTTTTATCAGTTAAACGGGTGAAATAAGGAACGGCTGCATCTTCTTGCTTGGCATTTTGGAAAGCAGCACCGGCCAGCAAATTGGCAGTTGTATCAAACTCCATTTTTGCCAGTTTGTTAGCAATAATGAAATCGCTCCACTCCACTGTGTTTTTGAAACTTGCAGAAGCTTCCGTCCAATCCTTCTTATTGTAACCTTTGATGCCTTCGTTGAAAAAACTGGAGTAATAGCCTATAGGTGCATTTGCATACACAGGATCGGCTACCAAAGGCTTGGCTGGGTCCATTTCCAGGTACTTTTTATAGGCTTCAATGCTTTCGCTACGCAGTTGTGTTGCGGTAGCTTCGTTTGCCGGATCATTCATCAGATAAGCTACAACAGTCGCTTTCAGGATATAAGCTTCTGGCTTGGCAGCATTTTTTGGCTTGGTGAGCAACTGGTCTAATTGCTCTTTGGCCTTGTTGTACTGCTGTATGGCCAGCGATGTTTTTACTTCATCAAATTGCGCCAGTGCAACCGATGAAATTAGTCCTGTCAAAGCAAGACTTAATGCAACTTTTTTCATGATCGATGTATTGGTTTACAATGTATTAGAATAGATTATTGATCTTCTTCGGTGGATGCTTCTGTGTCAGTGGGTGCTTCTGGCTGCGCATCATCTGCAGGTGCAGCATCAGCTTCAGTGGTTGCGGCTCCTTCTTCTGTACTCAATAGTTCATCTTCCTCCTCTTCTTTCGCCATTTGTGTGATAGCGGCTATTTCGTCATCGTCTTCAATCCTGATGAGTTTTACACCCTGTGTAGCTCTTCCCGCTTCACGAATGCTGTCCACTCCGGTTCGGATAGTGATGCCGCTTTTGCAGGTAATCATCAAATCTTCCTCGTCTGATACGGTTAAGATACCCACCAGGTTACCGGTTTTTTCGGTAATACTGATGGTTTTAACACCTTTACCGCCGCGGTTAGTAATGCGGTACTCGTCAATCGGCGTTTTCTTTCCAAAACCTTTCTGGCTAACCACTAAAATCATCCGGTTTTCGAGGTCTTCCTTTTTCACACAAAGCATACCTACAACTGAGTCGTTAGCATCATCAACCTCTATGCCACCCACACCAATGGCTCCACGGCCGGTTGGGCGAACTTTTTCTTCAGGAAAACGAATGGCCCGTCCAGACTGCAACGCCATCATTATTTCGCTGTTACCATCAGTAAGTTTTGCTTCCAATAGCTGATCACCTTCTACAATAGTAATGGCATTAACCCCGGTAGATCTTGGTCTGCTAAAATCTTCGAGAGATGTTTTCTTAATAACACCTTTTTTGGTGCACAAAACGATGTAATGCTGTTGAACAAACTCTTTATCGTCTAAATTAGCGATATCAATAATAGCTCTAACCTTATCATCTCCAGGCATTTGCATCAAATTTTGGATGGCTCTGCCTTTGCTGTTTTTGTCGCCTTCAGGTATTTCATACACTTTAAGCCAGTACAGTCTTCCCTTTTCGGTAAAGAACAACAGCGTATGGTGCGTGTTAGCTACAAACATGTGCTCAATCCAATCTTCCTGACGGGTACGGCTGCCACGGGCTCCACGTCCTCCCCTGCGCTGCTGCCGGAATTCACTGGAGCTGGTGCGTTTAATATAGCCCAGGTTAGAAATGGTAACCACCACATCTTCCTGTTCAATCAGGTCAGCTATAGAAATTTCATCGGCCAGGTATTGTATTTCGGTGCGGCGAGGATCGCCAAACTTCTCTTTTACCTCCAACAATTCCTGCTTGATGATGGCAAAACGCATGTCTTCATTATCGAGCACCGTCTTCAGGTGTTCTATAATTTTCATGATTTCTTCAAACTCAGCTTTAATCTTGTCCCGCTCCATGCCGGTAAGGCGTTGCAAACGGAGATCCAATACCGCCCTTGCCTGAATCTCACTCATGCCGAAGTTGGTCATCAGGCCTTCACGGGCAATTTCTGGAGTAGCAGACTCCCTGATGAGTCGAATTACTTGATCGAGATGATCCAGCGCAATGAGATAGCCTTGTAAAATATGGGCTCTCTCTTCTGCTTTTTTAAGTTCGTAGCGGGTACGGCGAATTACAACTTCGTGACGGAATGCAACAAACTCACTAATGAGGTCACGAAGATTGAGGGTACGTGGACGGCCTTTTACCAAGGCAACGTTGTTGATACCGTATGAAGTTTGTAGTTCAGTTAATTTGTATAACTGATTGATTATTACCTGGGGTACAGCATCTCTCTTTAAGTCTAGTACCAAACGGGTACCTTCTCTCAGGTTACTTTCATTGTTTACATTTGAAATGCCTTCAATGATTTTTTCATTCACCAACTGACCAATTTTATCTGTCAGTGTATCCCGGTTTACCTGATAAGGAACCTGGGTGATGATGATTTTGTCTTTCCCTTTTTCGTCGGATTCTACAGTGGCTTTGCCACGAAGCACTACCCTACCACGACCAGTGAGCAAGCCCTGCTTTACCCCTTCAAAACCATGTATTACACCGCCAGTTGGAAAGTCAGGTGCTTTTACATATTTGATGAGCTCTTCAGCGGTAATCTCTTTGTTTTCGATGTAGGCAATACAACCATCAACAACTTCGCCCAGGTTGTGGGGCAGCATGTTGGTAGCCATACCCACAGCAATACCACTGGCACCATTTACCAGCAGTTGTGGTATTCTGGTAGGCAGTACAGTGGGTTCTTCAAGGCTGTCATCGAAATTGAGCTGATAATCAACGGTTTCTTTTTCGATATCTACCAGCATGCTTTCAGAAAGCTTCTGCAAGCGGGCTTCGGTATAACGCATGGCAGCCGGTGGGTCACCATCCTGGTTGCCGAAGTTACCCTGGCCATCTACAAGGGTGTACCGCATGCTCCAGTCCTGAGCCATACGCACCATGGTATCGTAAATAGAAGAGTCGCCGTGAGGGTGATATTTACCCATCACTTCACCCACAATACGGGCACTTTTCTTGAATGGTTTGCCATAATCGAGGCCCAATTCATTCATGGCATAGAGCACCCTGCGGTGTACAGGTTTCAAGCCGTCGCGTACATCTGGCAGAGCACGACCGACAATAACCGACATCGAATAATCGATGTACGCTGTCTTCATTTGCTCTTCAATATTGATCTGAATTATCCTGTTGAAATCGTTTGTTTCCTGAGGCAATTGCTGTTCTTCCATAAGTGTGTTTACAAGGGTGACAAATGTACCGGAAACAACCCTTATTTCATGGGGCTTACAGGCTTATTTTACCCACATTTTAACCTTGTATAAGTACGTTGAAAATCAGCTATTTATCACTTGTTGATGGTATGATGTTCATACCATAGAAAACAATAAAAGCCTGCGCTACGTTTTTGTAAGAAAATTCTGTGGTTGTTTTGTCAGAAAGTTGATGCCTGAAGGCAGAAAGTTCGGTGTTGAAAGCCGACAGCATTGCAGCAGCTAATGCGGTAGTATTGCGGTTGGCCACAATCCAGCCTTGCTCCGGTTGCAGCAGCAACTCTTTCATGGGTGGAATATCGGAGCCTATAACGGGTATACCCACTGCCAAAGCTTCAATTACTACACAACCAAAAGTTTCGAAAGCGGAATAGAGAATCAATGCTTTACTACGGGCTATTTCATGTACCAGTTCCGATTGGGGCATTTCTACCTTCCAAATAATCCGGTGAATGCAACCCAGTTGTTGAGCCAGTTCTTTAAGGTCTTTTCTCTCAGGCCCAACCATTACCAACACGCCATCCGGATATTGATGAACCACCTCGGCAAATGCCTCGATGATGAATTCGGGCTGTTTTTGCGGCGAAAAAGTAGATACATGAATGAGTTGATTGGCTTGGCTGCTGATGAGTGACGGGTTAAAAATGGCAGTATCTACTACGTTTGGAATGCGAACCACATTCTTACCGGAGAGCTCCTTTAATCGTTCGGCCAGGTAAACGGAGACGGCGGAAATGCCTTTGGCGCCCCGCATGGCCTGCAGCCATTTAAAGCGTACATAAGCATTGGCTTGTTGAAAGTTCGGGGTGGCTTCTTTCAAATATTCGGTCCACTGCTCCGATATAAAAAAAGGCAATTGCCAGTGATTGGCCAATCTGTGTGCCAGCAAAGCAGCATACACAGCAATATGTGCATGAATGAGCTGTGGCTTACCAAACTCCTGCTCTTGTTGCCGGCTTTGCATCTTTACCAGTTGATGCATTTTTTGGAGCATCCGCCACTTGTCAATCAAACGAATACCTGATGGGGGAATGTGAAAATAAACAACCGTTTCCCGGACATTCTCGATGAAACGTTTTTCTACCGAAACAGATGTAGTGATTTGCCCTTTGGCATCATGAACGAAAGCCCAAACATGCACCGGAATTTGCTGCGCTACGGCCCTTGCATGCCGTTGTAAAAAATCTCCTGTCAAGGGTTCCAGTGCATTTGGATACCAACTACAAATCCACAACAGATAAGGTGCCTCAGTGCTCATTTTTTCAAAAGTAATGCTATTTATGCCTTGGCTTTCATCACTTGCTGAAGCATATTAAAACCTGTGTTTTCTGAATTTGCAGAGCCAAAGGATTATGCCACCTTTGCCCTGCATGAATACCGGAATATTTCAAACATCTATTGGCAACGACCTTGCTATTGCTGCAGATTGGCTTCGCCAAAGTGAGTTGGTTGCAATACCTACCGAAACTGTGTATGGTTTGGCGGGCAATGCATTGAAGGAAGAATCCGTTTTAAAAATTTTTCTGGCCAAAGACCGTCCACGTTTCAATCCTTTGATTCTTCACGTGCCGGATATTGATGCAGTTAAGAAGTATGTGCTCGGCATTTCACCAGTCATGGAGTTGCTGATGAATACTTTCAGTCCCGGACCGATTACTTTTTTATTGGATAAAAATCCGGCCTTGGTGAGTGATGTGGTAACGGCTGGCAGCTCAAAAGTTGCGGTACGCATTCCGGCGCATCCCATTACACAAGCCTTGTTGAAGCAACTCGATTTTCCTTTGGTGGCACCCAGCGCCAACCGGTTTGGGTATGTAAGCCCGGTAACTGCCGCCCATGTATACGAAGGCTTGCAGGGAAGAATTCCTTACATATTAGATGGAGGTACTTGCACCGTAGGTGTAGAAAGTACCATTGTGGATGAAGAAGACGGGCAACTTATTATCCGCAGAACGGGCAAAGTGAGTATAGCAGATATTGCCAAAGCAACAGGTGTTTTGCCAACAATAAAAACGCATGCCGAAGATCATCCGGTGGCGCCAGGTATGCTAAAAACCCACTATGCAACCCATACACCTTTGTATTTGGGTAATGCCACAGAAACATCGGCATTGGCTGCTGGTAAAAAGGTAATCATCATGGGTTGGGGAAGTGAGGAATCGATTGCTGCATCTTATCATTTTCAGGGCACAACTATCTTATTGCAAGTTGTTTCACTATCGAACGATTGTCGTATTGATGAAGTAGCCAGTAAGCTTTTTGCCAGCATGCGAAATGCAGACAATATGGGTGCAGAAGCCATTTTGGTAGAACCTTTTCCGAATGAAGGAATTGGGCAAGCCATCAACGATCGTTTGCAACGTGCATCGGTTTTGCATTGATGCAATCTTCATGCACCATAAAAAAACAAAGCCAGCTACTTGCGTAACTGGCTTTTTATGTTGGTTGTTGTTGTGATTATCGCTTCAGTCCTTCGATGATTTTTTCGAAGTCGGCGGCAATGAGGCTTGCACCACCCACCAAACCACCATCCACAGATGGACAGTTGAACAGTGCTTCTGCATTGTCGGCTTTTACGCTGCCACCGTACAAGATGGAAACAGAATTGGCCACGTTTTCATCGTATTGCTTAATGAGCATGGCCCGCAGATGAAAGTGCATGTCTTGTGCTTGTTCGATGCTGGCAGTTTTGCCCGTACCGATAGCCCAAATGGGTTCGTAAGCAATCACTACATTTTTCATTTGCTCAGTGCTCAAATGAAACAGGCTTTCCTGCAGTTGCTTTTTCACGTATTCATTTTGCGTACCAGCTTCTCGTACTTCCAGAGGTTCACCGCAGCAGAAAATAGGTTTCAGCCCGTATTCCAATGCGATGTTTACTTTTTGTGCCAGTACTTCATTTGATTCGCCAAATTGCTCACGGCGTTCGCTGTGGCCTATCACTACATACTCTACACCAATGGAAGCCAGCATGGCTGCAGAAATTTCTCCAGTGTAGGCGCCATGGTCTTTGTGGTGTACGTTTTGTGCGGCTACTGTAAAGTAGTCGTTGTTTTGACCCACCAAATCTTTTACCATAATGAGGTAAGGATATGGCACTGCCAGAACAACCAAATGACGCTTGTCGAGGGTATGTGAAATAGCGAGTAAATCTTCTACTAATGTTTTAGCCTGCTCTTTGGTGCAATTCATTTTCCAGTTAGCGGCTGCAATAAACTTTCTCATTGTGATAAAAATATGGGTTGTTGATGGAATTGATTTTCGAAGATGAAATTACATGTGAAAGAGGGATGTAAAGACTGACATTTATCAAGCAGAATGGTGATTGAAAACATTCGATAACGTTTGCGCTTCTTGTTCGGTAAGCTCCTGCCCTTTCAATTGCTTCCAATTTCGGATATGTTCAATTGCTTTTTCAAGCTGATAAGTTTCTTCACTGCCCCAGCTAAACGAGGTAACATGACCATTTACAATACCACCGTGATGCAAACTGCAGCACACACCAATGCAGCAACCTGTGTTGATGCTGGTATTGATGGCTGTTCTGGAATAATCGCCCATGATAGTGCCGGCTTTTAAACCTACAGGTACAAAACCTTGTACTGCTTGCTGCCACACTTTCACCTCACCTGCAGTGTTTTTGATATTGCTGTTGCTGGTGCCCGCCCCCAGGTTGCACCATTCACCAATATAACTGTCACCCAGATAACCATCGTGAGCCTTGTTGCTGTAGTTATGAATTACAGACTGTTTGATTTCGCCGCCCACGGTACAGCGTTGGCCAATGCTGGTGCCACCGTAAATTTTCGCTCCGGCTTTTACCACCGTGCCTTTGCCAATGTACACCGGGCCGCGAATAATGCAACCTTCCATCACCAATGCATGCTCATCAATAATAACAGGTCCATCGGTTGTATTGATGATACAAGCCTGTATACGGGCGGTTGGTGCTATATACAATGCGTCGCCAATTACAGTGTTGTGCTGACGAAAAAAATCATTCGCCAATAGCAAGTTGGGCGCATTAACTGTTTGCTGTATGAATGTTGGGTTAAGTTGCACCAACGTGGTAGCATGGTCAAAACGCTTTGATGTTACCTCCAGTGTTTTGCCCGATGACCAAACAGGCATTTGCCCAAACACTGGTGCCTGTGCGGTGCAAAAAGCGATAATACCAGTTGCATCTTCCAATACTTCGCCGGGCTGCATTTGTAAAATAGCAGCACACAATTCAGCATCGGGCAACACTGTTGCATCAATGCAATGATAGATAGCTGCGGATGGCAGCGCTACTGTCAAATGCTTTTCTGATACAGTGGCTATTGGTTGTTGGCTCAGCATAGCCCACCAGTTGGCCAGCGTAGTTGTACCCACTCGCAAATCGGCAATTGGCCTTGTGAGAGACAAGGGGTACAACTGTCGGCGACTGTGGGCGGTATCGTATACAACTATCATGAATACTAGCGAAATGCGGGCCAATATACTACCAATAGCGGTCACTCTTTCCAGCAGATTAGTAGATGTATAAAAATAAAAACTCCCGCCAAAGGCAGGAGTTTTTAAACAGGTAGTATGGTTCGTTAGAATTACTTCTTGGCGTATTTCTTCTTGAACTTATCAATACGACCAGCAGTATCCACCAACACGTTTTTACCAGTGTAGAAAGGGTGGCTGGTGTTTGAAATTTCCAATTTAATCAGGGGGTATTCGTTACCATCTTCCCAGGTGATGGTTTCTTTGCTGGCAGCAGTAGAGCGGCTCAGGAAAGCAGTGCCATTACTCATGTCTTTGAAAACAACGAAGCGGTAGCTCTTAGGATGAATGTCTTGTTTCATAGTATGTTTTGTTTTACAACCCGACAGCGACCGGGTTGGTTAATGGTCGGCAAAAGTAGGCAAATCAGATTGAAATGAGCAAACCCTTTTCAAGAAATTTGTAATCACTGAATATCAGCGATTTAGCTTTTCATATTGACAAACTGAAGTGGAATGCCAAAGTTGCCGCCACGGCACTGGGCAATCACATCCTGCAGGTCGTCAATTTTTTTACCGGTCACCCGAATAATATCATCCATAATGGCAGCCTGCACTTTGGCGCCGCTGTCCTTAATCATTTTCACAATCTTCTTGGCGTCTTCCTGCTTAAGGCCATTGCGTACGGGCACTTCTTTCTTCCACACTTTGCCACTTTGAAAACCTTCTTTGGTAAGGTCGAATGCCTGACCATCGAGCCCCTGCTTAATGCTTCGGCTGATGAGTACATCAATCATTTGCTCCATTTTCATGTCGCTATCCGCTTCCAGCGACAGCACAAACGTCTTTTTGTCCAAATCCATCACCACATGGCTGCCTTTAAAATCGAAGCGGTTAGTGATTTCTTTACGGGTTACGTTTACGGCGTTATCCAGCGTTTGGCCATCTACCTTGCTTACTATATCAAAACTGGGCATATCGTTTTTTTTATTGGAGGGCAAAGATAGTCTTCTACCCTGCTGAAACGAACAGGCAGAACGGAAATCCGCCCTGCCTGCTGTATGAATCTTCACATCCAAATGCGATTAGTTACCGCCAGATTTTACCCGGTTTTGTTCGTCGCCGGCACCACCGTTTTTACGGGGTGAAGGTCCTTTTACCGGCTTACCAAAGCGGTAGGTAAAGCTGATGTTGAGCACCTGATTGTCCCAATGGTTTTTGATGCGTAAATCAATGTTTTGGTATTTTACGGTACCGCGGAAATACTGCAAATCGAACGGATCACGGAAGTTGAGGCGCAGCTGACCTTTGTCTTTCATCATCTTTTTGGTTACGGCAAAGTTGACAACGCCCATTGACTCAGCGGTAAGTACACCTTCGAGCATGCGGCTGCGGTAAAAACCACTGATTTCGCCACCCCAACCCTTTTTGAAAGTAAACTGGTTTTGAATGTTGGTCATCCAGCCGGTCATTTCCAGTTCAAGAAAACCGCCATTGATTTCACCGCTAAACTTGTTGTGAAAAGCGTTTACATACACGTTGGTTCTCCACCATTTAGTTACTGGCACACCAGCATTAATGCTTACCCCAATCTGACGGCTGTTGGCCACATTGTCTTTGGTAAGAAAGGTCGTATTCGTAGCATCTTCCTGCCGAAAGACATCTGAAATCAAATCAGTGGTACGTGTGTAGTTAAGGGTAGTATTAAGGAATCCTTTGAAGCTGTGCTGCAATTCGATGTTGTGGGCAAATTGCGGTGTAAGATTAGGATTGCCTGATTGGTAGGTGTATTTATCGAGGAAGTATATGAAAGGGTTCATGTCTTCGTAGTCGGGACGTTCAATACGGCGGCCATAATTCAACACAAAGCTGTGTTTTTCATTAGCGGCATATTGTACATAAGCTGTAGGAAACAACTGTGTGTACGAACGGGTAAAGTCGAGTGAAGAAGTTACCTGATCGCCTTTGGCATTGGTGTTTTCTGCCCGCAATCCCAACTGGCCACTCCATTTTTTGCTGAACTCTTTCGACAAATTCACATAAGCCGCATTAATGTTTTCGGTGTAAATGAAATGATTACTGCGGTCGGTATCAATGATCCAGTTGCCGGTGCTATGGTCAAACTCGGTATAGCGGGCATCGTTGTCGGTTTTTACAATGCTGGTTTTTACACCCGCTTCAAAACGAGCCTTGCCCTTCAACGGATGAGTGTAATCAACTTTGGCACTGTAAATGTTGATGGTGGATGGCAAATCGCCACGCAGGTATTCATCTTCCTGCAGCTTGCTGCCATCTTTATCAAAAAAGTAGTTGGCAAAATGCTGATCGTTGCTGTTGCGATATTGCAGCACATCCACATCGGCAGTCAGCTCACGGCCGGTGCTGTCAAACTGGTGACGAAGGTTGGCATTGGCGCCCCAGTTTTTAAAGCGCATGTCGATTGAATTGGCCGCTTCTGTACGAGACACAAGCACATTTGAAGGGTCTTTGATAAGGGTACTGTTGGTATTGCTATTGTCGCTTTTGTTGCTGAAACCCGTCAGCGTAACACCCACAGTCGTTTTTTTACTGGCGTAATAATCGAAACCCAGCTTGGCGTTGTGCCCCATGTTTTCACGGCGCATGTTGCTCACTTGTTCAAAGTTGCTCACCACTTGCTGAGTGGTCTGATTGCGAAATACCCGTTGCAATTCCAGCTCCTGAAAATTCTTATTGTAATAAGATGAATAGTTGCCAAACAAATTCCACTTGTTGTTGCGATAATTCAGGTTCAGGCTGTTGTTTAATTTAGGGTAAACGCCCTGGCCACCACCTACGGTAAATGAACCATTGAAACCTTTCGCCTTGTTCTTTTTGGTCTTGATATTTATGATGCCAGCGTTACCAGCTGCATCGTATTTGGCTGGTGGATTGGTCATAATTTCTAGCAATTCCAACTGGTTACTGGGCAGGTTGCGCAGGTAGTTGGCCAAATCGGTGCCACTCATATAAGTGGGTTTGCCATCAATCAATACCATTACGCCGGCCTTGCCTTTCAGGCTAATGTTGCCGTCTTTGTCTACGGTGATGCCGGGCGATTTTTCCAACACCTCCAATGCTGTGATACCTGCGTTGCTGGCCTGGCCCTCTATGTTCACCACTGTGCGGTCAAGCTTTTGCTCCACCAATGGCTTTTTTACCGTTACCACTACATCTTGCAACTTTCCTGTGGCAGCTTCCAGTTCTGTGGTACCAGCGTCCTTGGTTTCACCGGCTACAATGGTTGTTTTTGTAAAAGAAGGCTGATAGCCCACTGCAGAAATGCGGAGCAGATACTGACCTGCCAAAATTTGTTCCAGTTCGTACTGGCCTGCGGAGTTGCTCACACTGAGCTTTACCAGCGATGAATCTTTTGTTTTTAATAAGGCTACTGTAGCGGCGTCTACGCCCTTGCCCCCCGATTGTACCTGTCCTTTAAGTCCGCCTTTTGTGGTGGTTTGCGCCTGCAGGCCCGTAGCCAGCAATGTTGAAAATGCGATACCAAGCAGTGAGGATAATGGTTTCATGGTGTGTTGTTTTTGGTTCGTTTGATCTGATGAAATTGATTGGGCAAAGATTGGTACCTTGTATTGCTTAGTACAATAGAAAACAAGATAACTGGCTAAATACAGGTACAAACGGAAAGAGCCCGTTTCGGGGCTCTTTTAGTGAGTTTCACCCGGAATGCAGGTGAGACGGATGCAGTAAATAGAAGGTTACGCCTTGGCTTTCCGCTTATACAGAATAACGCCCACTCCCACCAAAATGAGGGCTAAGGCTATGAGTTCGGCCTGCGATGGATGAAATCCCAGCAGCTCGTTGGTAGTGTTCACCCTTATTTTTTCAATGAGGAAACGTTCGGTACCATTCATAATGAGGTACACGCCAAATAAAACGCCCGGCGCAAAAATGCGGGAACGCAAAAACCAGAGACCTGCAAAAAGCAACAGCCCCATTACAGTTTCATAAAAAGGTGTTGGGAAAACCGGCATGGGCAAGCGGTTGCTCCACTGGCCTTCGTAACCGGGTACTGGTATGCCTTCGCTCAGCACATTGTTCGGATAGGTATATGCCACCATCCAAGTGGGCAAAAAAGAAGGAGCTACGTAGCTGGTGTGCAAAATATCGGCAGTGGTATTAACTTCTTTCACACCGTGCTGTGCTCTTTTAAAATAGTTGAGGTGTACAGTGGCACTGTCATTCCATTGCTTGGGGCTGCTGGCCAGTACCGCTTTTCCTTGTTCGTCGGCTACATAAGCACTGTTGGCCACGCCCCAGTCGCCGTCGCCGGCAACCTGGCAGCCAATACGGCCTACGGCATAGGCCAGCATCAGAGCCGGACCAAATGAATCAACCAAATGCCAAAGGTTGATTTTGTGTTTGCGGGCATACCACACAATGGCGGCACCAGCACAAATCAATCCACCATAAAAAGTAAGGCCGCTGAAAGACAACAGCGCATTTACAGGATCGGCCACCAGCTCTTCCCAGTTTTCGAAGTTGTGAAAGAGTTTGGCACCACCAAAACCAAACACTGCTGCCAAAACAATCATATCGCCTACCCTGTCGCTGGGCCAAATGCGAATGCTGCGTTTTTCGGGTTTGCTCAGTTTGGTTTTATTGCCACTGTACCAGCGCCATCCGGCAAAAGCAATGGCTGCCAAAATTCCGGCGGGCAGGTTGCCCATTCCACTCAGTAGAAAGGCCTGCGGATCGGCCAGTGCATTTTCTTTATCTGTAAAAAAGCCGATGAATTTGAACCCGATGATAAAACCGAAGAAAGCATTCCAGATTATATCACTCATGGGCGCCCCATCACCCACGGTTATTTGTGTTTCGGTAAAACCCAGCCAACCCGCTTGCTGACGACGTTTGAGTTCTGTTGTCAATGCCCAGGCGGCACTCAAAAAAGCCAGTGCTACCAGAAAACCAAACGTATTGATGAGTTTGAAAAATTGAATTTCTACACCAAAAACTTCTTTGAGGAAAAAATACAAATTTGGGTACATGCAACGTGGCTTTTTACAGACAATGCCTGAGTGAATAGCAAATAAAAACCTTCCCGCCGAAACGGAAAGGTCTTTTTATACAAAGCGTTGAATAGTTTGATTAGCAGTGCTGCTCAAAGGCACTGATGAGGTTGCTGGCAATGACCTGTGCAGGGCGACCCTCAATCTGGTGACGTTCCAGCATGTGTACCACCTGGCCATCTTTCAGCAAAGCAATAGCAGGTGAAGACGGAGGATAAGGCAGCAAATACTGACGAACCTGTGCTACTGCTTCGCGGTCGAAACCAGCGAAAGAAGTGGTAAGGAAATCTGGCTTTTTGCTGGCGTTGTGCACGGCCATCAGCACACCAGGACGGGCACTGCCAGCGCTGCAACCGCATACGCTGTTGATCATTACCAGTGTAGTGCCTTGCTTTTTCATTTGCTCGTCTACCTCAGCTGGTGTCAACAACTCTTCAAAACCATATTCTGTCAACTCGGCCTTCATTGGCTCCACTATCTCTGCAGGATACATAATGTGTAAAGTTTATGCTAGTAAATAATGTGCAAAGTTGCGGCAATGATGCATTCGTTGTGCCTGTCGTTTCAATCAGGTTGAGATAATTGCTGAAATCGAAAAGACATCGCATTTGTGTCATTGTGTCTTCTTTTTAAAACCAATAATGCCATTGTGTCTTTAAGTTGAAATAAGATGCTATCATTTACTTACAAATGGGGTACTAAAAGGCGATGGTACGGGCTTTGATTCCTTCTTTTCAAACAATTCAAACAAAAAAAGAATAGCATATGACACAGACTAAATTCATCAACCGCCCTTATGGTAACCGTTTCAATGGTGTATTCAACAGCTTGCTCGCCGATATGGAACGTAGCTTTGGCCAGGCAGTACAGCAGCCTTATACTGCTCCGGTAAACATTGTGGAAACCGCAGATGCTTTTCATTTGGAATTGCTGGCACCAGGCCGCAACAAAGAAGCATTTACACTGAATGTTGAAGATGGTCATCTGGTAATTGCTTACAAAGCTCCAGAAGCCACAGAAAGTAACATTCAATATGCCCGCAAAGAGTTTACGTTGCCTTCCTTTAGCCGTTCCTTTTTCCTCGATGATAAGGTGAACACTGACAGCATTCAGGCAAAATATGAACAAGGTATTCTAAAGGTTTTGCTGCCCAAAAAAGCGGAAGCACAACCTGTGCAAAAGCAAATCAGCATACAGTAAAACAGATATAGCATGCACTTGCGTGCAAGTATAGCAGTTGGTTTTTTAGCAGCCTCTCCGATTCTTCGGAGAGGCTTTTGTTTTTACTGCGTACTTTCGCTGAAGGAGTTTCGTTATCAGTGTGTTGTAGGTTGTAAACAGACAATAATTGATAAAAAAATTCATTAACAGTTCGCTTCGCTACTACGTTATCAGAAAGTAAATCGCTATGAAATTGAAAGTACTGTTGAGCTTCTTCGTTGTAATTTTCCTTCACTCCTCTTTGCAGGCTCAGGATAGTCTTCATGTACACAAGGCAGATAGCACCATTAGCTATCAGGATTCTTTGGATGCCATTAAATTGCGCATCATCAATATGAATCCGTATTTCACCCTGCATGTAGATTCTGTGTTGCAGTATGGATTTGAAATAAACAAGCCGGCTAAAAACTATTATTGGTATTTGAAAAATGCACCTGTAGGCGTGAAGCTGGATAAAAACAATGGCCAGCTATATTTCAAGGCTGAAAAATCTTATTTCAAAAGTGGCAAGCTCAAATATGATGTGCAGTACAAAGTAGAAATGGGTGTGCAATCGTTGATTAATCCATTGGAAAAAGTAGATACCTTTTGCACCATTGTTTTTTATAGTACAGAAATTATTGCTTCCAAATTGAAACCAACCATCAGCAATAACCTTACTTTGGAAGAAGGCGATTCTGTGAAGTTTCGCATTCAATGCGATGAAGGAACTTTTCCAACAGAGCACATTACCATGTACACAAACATTCCTATTGCCAACTACACATCGGTAAAGAAATGCGATGATGAATTTGAGTGGATGGTTCCTTACGATTTCATTCGAGATAATGATACAGCCAAGCAAAAGCAATTGGTGTTGCGATTTATTGGTGCAGATAAATTTTATAACAGAGATACAGCTGAAGTGAAATTATTTATCAGGCCTGGTATAGATTATCCTACACAATATCAACTGCACAAAAGGGTTTCGAATGAGGTAGCTACTTACGTTGCTCAGTTGAAGCTTACCTTTTTTGTGATCAGCCGAAATATAAAGAAGAACAAATCGACCCGTGTTGGATTCGATATTACCAGCTCTACCACTGCACTTGCGGGCACCGCACTGAGCACAGCAGGCGAATCAACCAGCACAAAAAATGTTGGAAAAATATTGCCCAGTGTAGGCCTTACACTGGTACCTGTAAAAGAAGCCGTAGCCCCAAATAAAGTACAGGAGCAAAATACTGCCACTCAGGTACGTTCTGTAGCCAAACGGTTAGAATACCTGGTGAGTGAAAATGCGCTGATAGGAAGCCGTGATGTAACAGTGCAGGCAAAGATTAAAAAAATGCAAGACGATTTGAAAGCTGCCCGACTACAACTCGTTGACTTGCCATTGGTTGAGTTTGATGAAAACCTGACCTTAGAGCAGGTAGAAAAATTCTTCACCGATCCAAAGGTGAATAAGAAGTATAAGCTCAAAGTAAACTAAAGACAATTGTCTTTGCGCCGGGTATCAATAATGTATTGAATCTTCCAGTCGCCATTGAGCTTTACCAGTTGAAATGAATTGACACCGCAATGGCTAAACTGGCCATTGAAATAAAACTGATATGGCGTCCACGCTGTGGCCATATTGCCATCAATATGAATGGCACCAATTGATATGCGTTCATCCAATGCGCCGGCTTTTTGTTTGGTAATGGATGACGCAAATTGTGCAACCGTATTTCCTCTTACAGTGTCGGTTTGTTGTTTGGTTTTAGTAATGGTTTCCATGTGGGCATTGGAAGCAAAAGCCTGCATGATGCCAACAGAATCTGCCTTCCGCATGGCATCAAACATGTTGTTGATGACGGTAGCAACTGCTTTTTCTTCTGCTGTGGTTTGAGCAACACCAGCATGCCAGCTTATACTTGAAATAATTACAGCAGCTGTGGCCAACTTCCGATGTTTCATATCTCCGTTTTTTGAATACGAAAAGTAGACATAAAAAAAGCGACCCGAAGGCCGCTTGTCAAATTCTTTATTTAATATAGCCCAGTAACTTGAGCATGCTTTGTGCTGTTTGTTCTTTGGCATACACCCAATCTATGAGTTTACCATTTTTGTCGTGCTCCAAAATCACATGCTTGGGTGATGGTATCATGCAGTGCTTGATGCCACCATATCCGCTAATCTGATCTTGATAGGCACCTGTATGGAAGAAACCAACATACAGTGGCTCTGCACTCTCACCATTCAGCTTTGGCAAAAACACTTCGTTGATATGCTCTTCCGAATCATAATAATCGTGGCTATCGCAAGTGATACCACCCAATACTACCCGCTGGTAAGGGTTTTCCCATTTGTTTACAGGCAGCATTAAGAACTTCTCACCTATACCCCATGTATCGGGCAAGGTGGTAATGAAAGATGAATCAATCATGTACCAGCACTCACGGTCGTTCTGTACTTTTTCACCTATCACACTGTAAATGTGTGCCATGCTTTCACCCACGGTATAGCTACCAAACTCAGTGAAAATGTTGGGCATGGGCACCTTCGCTTTTTTACAAGCAGATTTGATGACGCCTACAATTTCATTGATCATAAATTGGTAGTCGTAGTCAAAACCAAGGCTGTGCTTGATAGGGAAACCGCCACCTATATTGATGGAATCCAGCTCTGGACAAATCTTCTTCAACTGGCAATAGAGGTTCACTACTTTGTTCAGCTCACTCCAGTAGTAGATATCATCTTTAATACCCTTGTTCAAAAAGATGTGGAGCATTTTGAGCTGAAACTTGTCTTCGTAGCCTTCAATATTGTCTACGTAAAATTCCAGTATATCTTTTGCCCGAATGCCCAAGCGGCTGGTGTAAAATGGAAAAGTGGGTTCTTCTTCTGCAGCCACCCGAATACCTAGCTTAAACGGCACTTTTACCGACTTTTTGTAAGCCAGCAATTCGTCTTTGTTGTCGAGGATGGGCACCACATTTTTGAATCCGGTATTCAGCAATTTGGCTATGCGGCTGGTATACGATTTTTGCTTATACCCGTTACAAATGATGTGGATGTCTTTTGTAATCTTACGCTTTTCGTACAGCTTGTTGATGATCTCTATATCGTAAGCAAAAGATGTTTCGAGATGAATGCCATGCTTCAGCGCTTCTTCTACTACAAAGCTGAAATGACTACTCTTGGTGCAGTAGCAATAGTAGTACTGTCCTTCGTATTTGTGCTTTTTAATGGCATTGGCAAACATGTCTTTTGCCTGCTTGATCTGGCTGCCAATTTTGGGCAGGTAACTGATTTTTAAAGGCGTGCCATATTTTTCAATCAGGTACTTCAAATCAACGCCGTTGAATTTGAGGTAGCCATTTTCTACAGTAAAGTCTTTCTGAGGAAAATCGAAAGTTTGATGAACGAGGTCGGTGTAGGTATTCTGCACCAGGTCGGCTATGCGTCTGTTCATTTTGCGGAAAGCGTGGTTTTTTAAGAGGCAGACAAAAGTACTATTCTACAGCGGTATTGCGGATGCAAAAAAATAACCGGAAATGGATGATGATCCCTTTCCGGTTACGATATTGTTGGAATGATATCAATGCTTATTTCACTGATTCAACCAGCTTCTTGAATGAAGCAGGCTCATTCATCGCCAGGTCGGCCAGCACTTTGCGGTCGAGGGTGATACCCTTTTCGGCCAGTTTGTGCATGAATACGCTGTAGGTCAAGCCTTCTTCACGTACTGCGGCGTTGATACGGGCAATCCACAAAGCACGGTATTCACGCTTCTTGAGTTTGCGACCAACATAGCTGTAAGTCAAACCTTTTTCTACAATATTCTTGGCAACGGTATATACGTTTTTACGCTTGCCATAAAAGCCTTTGGCCTGGTCGAGTACTCTTTTACGACGGGCACGGCTGGCAACAGCATTTTTTGAACGAGGCATATCAAAAGAAATTTAATAGTTGATGAAATGAAATCTACCAGAATCGGCCGGTCTTACTTGAGACCCAACAGACGCTTTACGAAATGTGTGTTGGCCGGAGCTACTACACCTTTCTTGGCGAGGTTACGCTTACGCTTGGTTGATTTTTTGGTGAGGATGTGCCTCTTAAAGCTCTTTTGAAATGTGATTTCACCTGTGCCTGTCAATTTGAAACGTTTTTTGGCACTTGAGTTGGTTTTAACCTTTGGCATGGTTACATAAACTTTTGCTGTTACACCCTACTGGCGGATCCGGACCTCCCGTCTCTCTTATGGAGCCATTTGGGCAATGCTTCAATTGGTTTTCACCAATCGGGCCGCAAAAGTAGGCGCTTTTATCTTAAAAAATGCATCTCTATCAAATTGAGTTGCCAAAAATGTATCAAATAAGGGTTCGATATTCCAATATGCCTTTTGTATATCCTGATAAAAGGCGCAATCATGGGCTTGCATCTGCCAATTCCAATTTGTAGCTTAGGAGAAAACATTGCCATATGATTCATTTCAATGAACTGAAACACGGAAACCATGTAATGGTACGCAACGAAGATACATGGATGGAGGGCGTTGTTCACCATATTAACCCCGATGATGGTGGGCAGGTAGAAGTAACCACCGGTGTGCAAACCAACTGGTACAGCATTCCGGA
This sequence comes from Chitinophagaceae bacterium, assembly GCA_020848815.1. Taxonomy (GTDB): domain Bacteria; phylum Bacteroidota; class Bacteroidia; order Chitinophagales; family Chitinophagaceae; genus Phnomibacter. The sequence goes on from JADLHL010000017.1 coordinate 46,254, forward strand.
AATTGAAAGCATCCCCCTGTCGGAACAGCAGTTGCTGCGCTTTGGCTTCGAAAAAGAAGTGATGGAAAGCGGCAACATGAAATTCAAACACGGCGCATTCAGGGTACTGGCCGGGCCTACCAAATTGTTTACCGATTTTTTGATGTGGTACCGGGAAGAAAAAAGCCATATCACCTACCCCATGACGGTGCATCAGTTTCAAAACCGCTACGAGGCCATGGTAAAAATTCCGCTGGAATAAAACCACAAAAGCCCCTGCATAGTGTATGCAGGGGCTTTTGAATTATGTAGCGAATTATGCTTTTTTCTTGGTGCCTTTTGGCGCAAACATGGCAATCATGCGTTTGCCTTCCATTTTGGGCATGCCTTCCAATGCGCCTACTTCAGCCAGTCTTTCTGCAAATTTCAGCAGCAACACCTGACCTCTGTCCTGAAACATAATGGCACGACCGCGAAACTGCACATAGCATTTCACTTTGTTGCCATCTTTCAAAAACTTTTCGGCGTGTTTGGATTTAAAGTCAAAGTCATGATCGTCAGTACCAGGCGTAAAACGAATTTCTTTCACTTCGCTTTGCTTGGAATTGGCTTTCATTTCCTTTTCCTTCTTCTTCTTCTCGTACAAGAATTTCTTGTAGTCAATCACCTTAACTACGGGAGGATCTGCGTTAGGAGAAATTTCTACGAGGTCCAATTCTTGTGCTTGAGCAATCTTCAGCGCATCCTGTGTGGTGTACACACCGGGCGTAACGTTGTCGCCAACGAGGCGAACCTGAGCAACCCGGATTCTATCGTTGATACGATGCTCAGGCTCCGGCTGCCTGAAACGAGGATTAAAACCGCGTCTGTCTTTTGGGGGAAATGCCATTAAACTGTTTTAATTTAATAATGCGGATGATTTGGTGTAAACCGCAGGTCAAAATAACAGATTGTTTTTCAAACCTGTTGATTAATCACGGTTTTCCGCCTCTGCCGAGAGCAAATTAATGATTTCTTCCACAGATTTCATGCCTAGGTCACCTTGTCCTTGCCTGCGAACGGAAACGGATTGTTCATTCATTTCTTTTTCGCCTACTACAAACATGTACGGTACTTTCAGCAATTCTGCTTCCCGAATTTTCTTGCCAATTTTTTCGTTGCGGTCGTCGGTGCTGGCACGGATGCCGGCTTTTTTGAGCTTGGCAGTTACCTCTTGGGCAAAGGGCAAAAACTTGTCGCTGATGGGCAACACTTTTACCTGATGCGGTGCCAACCACAGCGGAAATTTACCAGCGTAGTGCTCCAGCAAGAAACCAATGAAACGTTCATGTGTACCCAGTGGTGCACGGTGAATAATCAACGGCACTTCTGCCTCGTTGTTGGCATTGGTGTAGCTCAGCTTAAACTTCAGACCGCTGTTGAAATCTACCTGGTTAGTGGCCAGCGTAAATTCACGACCGATGGCACTCCATATCTGCACGTCAATCTTGGGACCGTAGAAAGCAGCTTCGTCCTGTACTTCTACAAATGGTGTTCCGGTTTCAATCAACACCTGGCGCACCATAGCTTCGGTTTCCTGCCACAGTTGTGGTTCATTTACATACTTCTGACCCAGTTTTTCGGGTGAGTGCAAGCTCAAACGCATCACGTATTTATCTACTCCAAAAATTTTGAAGTACTTCAAATACATATCGTTTACTGCCTTAAACTCTTGAAAGAACTGGTCTTTGGTGCAATAAATATGCGCATCGTTCATGTGCAGGCAGCGTACACGCATCAAACCAAACAACTCGCCACTTTGCTCGTAGCGGTAGCAGGTGCCGTACTCGGCAAGGCGGTATGGCAGGTCGCGGTAGCTCTTAGGCTCTGCCGCATATATTTTGTGGTGATGCGGACAGTTCATCGCTTTCAGATAGTAGCGTTCACCATCCATTTCCATGGGTGGAAACATACTGTCGGCGTAATAAGGCAAGTGACCGCTGGTGAGGTACATACTTTCTTTGGCAATGTGTGGCGTAACCACCCGATGGTATCCGGCAGCTTCTTCCGTTTCCTTGGCCAGCTTTTCCAACTCTTCAATAATGATAGTACCGTTGGGCATCCACAAAGGCAGGCCCGGTCCTACGTCATCATCAAAGCAGAAGATGCTGAGGTCTTTGCCCAGTTTGCGGTGGTCACGTTTCTTGGCCTCTTCGAGCATGGCAATGTAATCGTCGAGCTCTTTTTGGCTGGGGAAAGTAACGCCGTACACACGGGTCAGCATTTTATTGTTCTCATTACCTTTCCAATAGGCACCGGCAATATTGGTGAGCTTAATGGCTTTGATAAAACCAGTATGCGGAATATGCGGCCCACGGCACAGGTCGGTAAAATTGCCTTGGGTATAGAAGGTGATGCTGCCATCTTCCAACCCTTGCAGCAGGTCGAGTTTGTACTCGTCGCCTTTTTCTGTGAAATAGGCCACGGCTTCATCCTTCGAAATTTCTTTGCGATTGAACTGCAGGTTTTGCTTGGCCAGTTCTTTCATTTTGGCTTCCAGCTTACCCAGGTCTTCTTCCGTGAGTTTATGGCCACCAAGGTCGATGTCGTAGTAAAAACCATTTTCTACCGGAGGGCCAACCCAAAATTTTACGCCGGGGAAAAGGCTCTCCACCGCTTCGGCCATGAGGTGTGCTGAAGAATGCCAAAACGTGCTCTTGCCATCTTTATCATCCCATTTCAAAAACTGAATGCTGGCATCTGCTTCAATAGGACGGGTCAGGTCTCTTACTTCGCCATTTACTTTTGCAGCAAGAATATTTCTGGCCAATCCTTCGGAGATGGATTTTGCGATATCCAGACTGGAAACACCAGCGTCGTACTGACGAACGGCTCCATCCGGAAAAGTGATTTGAATGCTCATGTTTGTTTGAATCCCAATATGAAAGGGCGGCAAAATTAACAAACAATTACTTTCGGTCGGGCAGTGAATAAGGGTGTTGGCTTAATTTTATTTTTTAATTGATTTTACACCTGACCCAAGTGCTTACCATGGTGCGTATCCTTTCTTTTTTGCTGGCAGTTTCTACCTTTTTGCAAATACAGGCGCAAGAATTAAACGGCATTTGGAGGGGTTCATTTTACAACAAGTATGAGTATTTGATTTACCGCGAAGCGGCTATTTACCGCTACGAAGTGCAGCTGTATAATATTGGCAAAGGAGTAAAAGGAGTTACCTATTCTTATCAGGACACCCGCTTTTATGGCAAAGCTTCTATGATTGGTGTGTGGTCGGGCCCGTCGTCCAACCTTACCATCAAAGAAAACAGCATGGAGGATTTGAAGATTGCCGGTGGCGGAGATGGCTGTCTCATGACATGCTATCTCACTTACAGAAAAGAAGGAAACCGTGAATTTCTGGAAGGCACGTATACCAGCGTAAATATGAAAAACGATACCATACCCTGCGGAAGTGGTGTGGTACGGTTAGAAAAAGTAACGACCAGCGATTTTGAAGAAGAAGATTTTATCAAGAATCCACCCACTGCTAAAACAGGTGGTAAGCCACAAGTGAAACCCGGGCAGGGAGAATTTTTAATAAAAAAACCGGCTCCAAAAACAACTACCCCGCCTAAAACAGGCACCACCGCTACAGTTAAAAAGCCTGCAACACCTCCTGCCAAAAGTCCTGTGAAAAAACCAGTAACGCCGGCACCCTTCACTGCAAAGAAAACAACCACCACTCCTCCCAAAACCACCACTACCAAACCTGCAACGCCACAGCCCAAACCCGGCACAGTGGTGAGTAAGCCTGCCCCAACTCCTACCCCTGTGCCCACGCCAAAACCACAACCTGCGGCTACTAATACTGAACCTAAGAAAATAGCGGTAAAACCACCCACTCCTGCCGTTTTAAAAAACCGCACCAACGAACTGGTGGAAACCATTTCTACCAGTGCCAAAGTGTTGGAAATTAGTTTTTACGATAATGGCGAAATTGATGGCGATACCATTAGTGTGTACAACAATAATCGGTTGCTCGTGTCACGAAAAGGATTGAGTACCGAACCTATTACGGTACGTGTTCAACTCAACGAAGAAGACCCCGATCAGGAAGTAATAATGGTGGCAGAAAACCTCGGTAGCATTCCGCCAAATACTGCACTCATGATTGTACAAGCCGGCTCGCAACGCTTCACCGTTCGCCTGTCGAGCACCGAACAAAAAAACGCTTTGGTTCGCTTTCGGTACGACCCCAATGCATTGAAATGATTACATTGCTGCAGTAATACCTGCTAGTGAAAAAGACTCCGTTTTATTTACAACTTTATTTCGGCAATCGCTTCTATTTACTGGGGCTTAGCATTGTTGTTTGTTTTGTTTTACTATGGCTCACTCATTTGCCATTGTACATTGGGCAATGGTTTTTTTTAGCTGGTTTAGCATTAGTATTGCTTGATACCGCGTACATGTTTTTCCCCAAGCACAAGTTTACCTGTAGCCGTATCATCAGCAACCGTTTTAGCAACAGCGATCAAAACGCTGTAACCCTCATGCTGTGGCACTCTTACCCGCTTCCACTCAGGGTAGATTTGATTGAAGAGCTGCCAGAACAATTTCAGGAAAGAGGCAATAAAAAAACGCAGCATTATAGCCGCAACAAAAAGCATTCGCTGCAGTACCTGCTCAGACCTGTGCTGCGGGGCGATTATCATTTTGGACATACAGTATGCATGTTGTCATCGCCATTACGGTTGGTACAGCGCCGTAGGTTGGGCAGCCAGCCCACAGTGGTAAAAGTGTATCCCTCCTTTTTACAACTAAGACAATACCAGCTTTTGGCACAAACCGTGCAAACCAAAGAACAAGGCGCCAAGCAAATGCGTAAAATTGGCCATAGCCTTGAGTTTGATCACATTAAAGAATATGTAAGCGGTGATGATATCAGAGCAATGAACTGGAAAGCAACTGCCCGACAAGCCAGTTTGATGATCAACAGTTTTGTAGACGAACGAAGCCAACAGGTGTACTGTGTAATAGATAAAGGCCGCCTGATGAAAATGCCTTTTGATGGTTTGTCACTGATGGATTATGCCATCAACAGTAGTTTGGTGCTGAGCAATGTGGCTCTTACCCGGCAAGACCGTGCAGGCCTCATCACCTTCTCTCACAAGGGTGGCGAATTTGTGGTGGCCGACCGCAAAGCCGGACAGCTCAAATTATTGCAGGAAGCTTTGTACAGAATCAATACAGAGTTTTACGAAAGCGATTATGAAAAACTGTATTTACAAGTAAGAAGCCGCATTAAACAAAGAAGTCTGCTCATTTTATTTACCAATTTCGAGTCTACCTCGGGAATGCGGCGCCAACTGCCTTACCTGCGGCAAATGGCCCGCCACCATTTACTATTGGTGGTATTTTTTGAAAATACTGAGCTGGCAGCGCTGGCCCACAACCCGGCCAACACGTTGGAAGAAGTGTACAACCATACCATTGCCGGCAAGTTTGTGTTCGAGAAAAAAATGATGGTGAAAGAACTGATGCATCATGGCATAATGGCGCTACTTACACCACCGGAGCAGCTTACTGTGCAAACTGTAAACAAATATGTGGAGCTTAAAACAAGGCAAGCCATTTAAAGACAGCTCTGGGTATTCCTGTACATTTGCGCCCCATGAATGATTCCGTTTCTCCTTCTTTAATTACACAACAGCAGGTACTGGATGGCCAGGTTTTTGTGGTAGACAAACCTCTCGAATGGACATCGTTTGATGTGATTGGTAAACTCCGTAAAATTTTCAAGATTAAGAAAATTGGCCATGCCGGTACACTAGACCCACTGGCTACAGGTGTACTCATTGTTTGCACCGGAAAGTTTACCAAAAAGATTAATGAGTACATGGGTATGGAAAAGGAATACACCGGAACCATTACCCTTGGTGCCAGTACTCCTACATATGATTTGGAAAGTACACCAAAACCTGTGGGTGATATCAGCCATATCAGTATTGAAACGGCACAAATTGCTGCCAATACATTTACCGGAGTGATTCAACAAATACCGCCTGCTCACTCAGCCATTAAAATAGATGGCAAGCGGGTGTACGAACTTGCCCGGCAAGGAAAAGAAGTAAAACTGGAACCAAGAACAGTAACGGTTAATGTATTTGAGCTCACCAACTGGCAACCGCCCGTGCTTAGTTTTAGGGTGGTTTGTTCTACCGGAACTTATATCCGCAGCCTGGCCAATGATTTGGGTGCCGCCTTGGGTTGCGGTGGCTATCTGTCCTCCTTGTGCCGTACCCGTATTGGAGAGTTTGGCATCGACCAGGCACTACAGGTAACCGACATAGAAGCAAGGTTCGACAAAGACAGTATACAGCCTAAAGTGAAGTGACCTGCAATGAAGCAGCAGGTATACTTAGTGCCTGCTAGAATGGATAACCAATACCAAACTGTATAGCAAGGTTACTGCGGTTGTGTACACCAAGCCGGTTGGTACTTTTCCACTCAAAGGTTTTTAGCCAGCCAGCGCCTTCTCGTACAGGGTCTTTCACTTTAAAGCCTGCATCAAAACGTACTACCAAAAAACTGAGGTCCCAGCGAATGCCATAACCTAACGCTACTGCCAGATCTCTATAAAGATTTTTTAAACTAAATGCCCCAAAACCATCACTGGCCGGAGTATGGTTCCAAATGTTGCCGATATCAGCAAAAACGGCACCTTCTAATGAGTATCCAAATAGGCGCATAAGCCGCTTTCGATGTTCGATATTGAACTCGAGTTGTATATCGCCAAAGCGGTCGGAAAAGCGGGCAGTATCACTGGCAAGGCTATTACCCAAACCCAGTTGCCTTATACTCCATGCCCGCATACTGTTGCTACCGCCCGTTACAAACTGCCTGAAGAATGGCAGCTTTGCTTTTCGCTGATCGGAAAGATCCCATCCTACGCCACCGAAGAAACGAAAATGCAATGATGACTTTGGCAGTTGAATGCGATGTAATACCTGTGCTTCTACTTTGAAAAATTTGAAGAATGCTCTTTTAAACATCGAGTCGATGACGGGTACTGTCAGTTCGCCGGATATCCGCACATTTCCACCATGCTTTGTATTGTTGTATGCCAATATTCTTTCGAAGCTGGCCCTTGTACTGAGTACATTGCCGGGTGTAAATGAGTAAGCCAACGAAGGGTTGTCGAAGATGATTTTGTTGAGGCTATCAGTAGAAACTGTATCAACAATTTCTATAGTGGGAAAAGAAAAGCTGAATGTGTTTTTGCCTTTGCGCAGCTCCCAACCTAAACCTGCGGTAAAACTGGATTGCTTAAAAAATCGAAACCTGTCTGTCAGTGTAAGTCCGGCCTGTATAAAGGTTCTTCTGCTATCGAGTTGCCGGTTATCCAATACCCTGAACGGCCACAGCAACCTCGGTAAAGAAAAGGTTTGGTTGACGTTGAAAATAAACGATTGAAAGATGTCGCCGGAGCCTGATGATGTATTGTTGTTAATTTCTAAACCCGCCCTGCCTTGCAGTGTAGATTGTGTGCCTTTCTTCCACACATTTCGGCTGCGGTAAGTAGCACCCAGTGCCACTGCAAAAAAGCGACCAGCCAACACGTTACTGGCAGAAATATTGTTGTTTTGGCTGCCTTCCAAATCCACCTGAAAGCTTTGTCTTTTAGCAGGAAACAAAAAGAAATGAAAATTTACTTTGGCTACAGAATCTGTATCATAAGTAAAGGTTCTTACATCCAACTGTTGCCATGGTCCCATTTGCGTAAAGCTGTTTACCGTTCGGAAATACCGCGTTTCGTTGTACAGCTGGCCAGGTAATAAATAGTTGGTACGCCGCAGCATTTTTTCCTGATAGTTATGCTCAGTTTCCCGTATTTGCACCCTCGATCCATTACTGAGTTCTGTAAACTTCCCCATGCTGATAAGGCTATCGGGGTTGTCGCTGATATTTGTTTCGGGGTAAATGAATACACTATCTATTTGGTACTGTTTGAAGAAGTCGGGGTTGGCACCGGGGCGTTTCAGTATCCTGATTTTTGCGGTAGGATTTTCCCTTCTCTTTTGTGCTTGAATCTGTTGTTCAATCGGGTCAAGATCGAAGTTTACCAGCGATGGGTCGGTGGTGTCTACTTCGGCCAATAAGCCGGCACGGCTCATTCTGAAAAAACCCTGCTGGCGATACATGGCAGTAAGCCTGTCGAGTTCATTGGCTATATTTTGTTTGCTATAAAGGTCTCCCTTTTTCAATGCTCCTTTTCCCTTGGTTTCTTCTGCCTTCAATTGCATCAGGGTATCGTTGCGTAGTGTTGAGCTGTCGCTAAAGGCATACCAGATGGTATCTATACGAATGGGCTTGCCCAACTTTAACCGAAACTCAGTTTTAACTTCTACCCGTTTGTCTTTTTGTAATTGAAAAAATTTGTTGGCTCTTTTTACGGTATCAAATTTTACAATCACCGTATCAAAAGAAGCACCGTAATATCCTTCGCTGTTCAAAAAACCGTTCATAAAAATCCGGGTCGAAGAAAGCGTAGAAGAATCAAATACAGGAGGTTTTAAAATTTGGGTAAAGCCAAGTACCAAACGGCTGGGCACCGCTAAACTGTCGGCTACAAAAGTGAGCAACCTTTCTTCCAGCACCGTCTTTTGCTCTTTGTTTAAATCGGGAGCATTTAGTTTTACCACATTGCTCACCACATAAGGTTTGCCCACCGGCGCATCTTTTACCGCCACACAGCCGCTAAGCCATAGCAAACAAAAGGCTGGCAGGAAAAAACGGCTGAAACGTTGCAATACTGTAAGTTCGCCGGGGTGAAGTAAACGCATGAATGGCTGTATGCTAAGTAAAAATGAAGTCAAATATATCCAAAGTTTAAAGGCCAAAAAACAAAGGCTTGA
>JADLHL010000018.1 GCA_020848815.1 Chitinophagaceae bacterium
ACATAGCCCAACCGCAAACAAAAAACCACAAACGAAAAACAAACTATGAACCAGCATACTTACCGCAACAAGCCCTTCCGCTACGACGAAGACGAACCGGAAGCACCCGAAACGCCCTCCATTGAAATGCCCATGGAAAAGATGATGAGCGGATGGCAGTTCGACAAAAAATTTATTGAGCAACGCAAGATTTTCCTGTGGGGCGTGGTAGACGATAAAAGCGCCAAAGACATCACTAGTCGCCTGCTCTATCTGGAAGCCCTCGACCCCGGCAAGGAAATCACGTTTTACATCAATAGCCCCGGCGGATTGGTTACAGCGGGCATGGTTATTTACGATACCATGCAAATGATCAGCAGCCCTGTGAGCACTGTGTGCATGGGTATGGCTGCCAGCATGGGCAGCATTTTGCTGAGTGGTGGCACCAAGGGGCGTCGCTTCATTTTTCCGCATGGCGAAGTAATGATACACCAGCCTAGCGGTGGTGGCCGCGGTACCAGCGCCGACCTCGAAATTATGGCCGAGCAAATCCGCAAAACCAAACTCATGGGTGCCGAAATTCTCGCCAAAAACTGCGGCCAAACCGTTGAAAAAGTGATGAAAGACTTTGACCGTGACTATTGGATGGACGCCAACGAAAGCATTGCCTACGGCATTGTAGATGGCGTACTTGAAAAATTGTAATACAACTGTACAGCACCATACAAAAGGAGCAGTCTCACACCAAGACTGCTCCTTTGATTTTTATTAAAACCGCTCCTACACGCTATTGGACGATAGCCGCTACTCTTTGTGCCGAACCACAAAACCCGGAATGTCTTTTGCTTTCAGCTCTTCCAACTCCGCTAGTACTGCCGGGTCGTCATCCTTCATTATATCCCGCATTTTTTTCTTCCAGCCACAAATGGTGCAGGTGCCAAAGTAGGCATATTCTCCTTGGGCATTTACCAGCACATAATAGGGAGAGGTAGATTCCACCGTTCCCATATTGGCTGTCATCATCCGGTAATACAAAGTGTATTGGGGGCCTTTGGTATAGCGTCGGAAAAAGCCGCTTTCCACTGCCGGTTTTACTGTAAAATACAGGTAGTCCATTCTTTCGCCCAGCAGTGGCTTTATACCATAGCCAAGTACTTCGCCCTCTTTGGCTTTTAATTGAATACTGGTGCCATCCAGGGTAATGATGGTAACCTTTTCATCGTTGGTAGCCCTTCTTATACCACCATAATCAATGGTTCCCCAAATGGTATCGCCACTGGCTTTAATCACATAGCCCGGTATTGTATTATTGGCATTAGCCAAAGTGCCAAGCATCAGCAAAAGTGTAGCAGTAAGTGCCCGTTTCAATGGTTTCATCAGTAATAGAGAGATTGAACAATGAATATAGCCAAGCTGTGTTTGCCCCCAAAACCTGCCCAACAATTAGCAGATGAATGCCAGACTTTATTCAACAATCATTGGCCCGGTAAATCAGCACCAAAGGCATTCTCCAAAAGCTTTAACGTAGCAATGCTTGCATTACCCGCTGCATCGTATACCTTTGCACACTTGCGGCCCTGTTTCGGCAGGGCCTTTTTATATAACTTTACTGCATGGCAAAATCTAGTTTACACTGTTCTTTTTGTGGCAAAAGCCGCGATGAAGTCAAAATCCTCATTGCCGGTCAGGACAATGTACACATCTGCGACCAGTGCGTGGAAAGTGCCCGTGAAATAGTGGAGCAGGAAGTGGCCTTGCAAAGCCACCGCTTTACCGCTCCCGGTGCTTTCAAACTCAACGTAAAAAAGCCCCGCGAAATCAAGCAATTCCTCGATCAGTACGTGATTGGTCAGGATGATGCCAAGAAGATTTTGAGCGTAGCCGTATACAACCACTACAAACGCCTGACCCAAAAAGTAAGCACCGACGAAGTAGAAATTGAAAAGAGCAACATTATACTGGTGGGCGAAACCGGCACTGGTAAAACCTTGCTGGCCAAAACCATTGCCAAGCTGCTCAATGTACCATTTGCCATTGTAGATGCCACTGTGTTTACCGAGGCTGGCTATGTGGGCGAAGACGTAGAAAGCATGCTTACCCGCCTGCTGCAAAACTGCGATTACGATGTACAGTCCGCCGAACGGGGCATTGTATACATTGATGAGATTGATAAGATTGCCCGCAAAGGCGACAACCCCAGCATTACCCGCGACGTAAGCGGTGAAGGTGTACAGCAGGGCCTGCTGAAAATGCTGGAAGGCACCGAAGTGCTGGTGCCCCCGCAAGGTGGCCGCAAGCACCCCGAGCAAAAAATGATCCGTATCAATACGCAAAACATCCTCTTCATTGCGGGTGGTGCGTTTGATGGCATCGACCGCGTCATTGCCCGCCGGGTTAATACCAACGCCATTGGCTTCAACGTAGACAAAGAGCTGCAGGAATACCAGAAGAAAAACCTGTTGCAGTTCATCAATGCACAAGACCTGAAAGGTTTTGGTTTGATACCCGAACTGCTCGGCCGCCTGCCTGTGGTTACCCACCTCGAACCACTGGATACAGACACGCTCCGCAGCATTTTGACAGAACCCCGCAACTCGCTGGTACGCCAATACACCAAGTTGTTTGAGCTCGAAGGCATCCGCCTGAGCTTTGAGCCCGAAGTGTTCGACTTTATTGTGGCCAAAGCCATGG
>JADLHL010000019.1 GCA_020848815.1 Chitinophagaceae bacterium
GTACAAGCCGCCAGTCGCATTTCTGGATGAACGTCTTCAAGGCTACGCCTTTCCGACGTTCATCCAGAACACCAATCTTGATTGGAATTCTTTAGTTTTAAACGTTACTAACTGAGGGAAGCTTTCAGAGGGAAAAACTTATTTTATCAACCGATTTTCTGAAAAGTACAATCAAGAGTTCCATATTTTTAAGTTATTTCCTGTCGCATATTCAGCATCTCAAAATCAGGATATTTTTGAGCAAATCAAGTATGATATTCTCATACAAATTTTAGCTAACGAAGAGCTTAATAGTTTTATTGATTCCGAAGGAATAACACTCTCACTTTCCGTTCAAATGACAATGCTGGAATTATTTAAACCTAAAAACATTGCTTCAACATTTGCTTCATATTTAGAGAATAAATCTTCTTCAGAATTAAAGCTGATTTCCAAAATTCTGAAGGGAATAATTAATGATTATAACGATGTCAAAAAAACAGATTTAGAAAAGGTTCATGATTTTCTGAACCTATTGGAGTCCAATTCTGGTCATAGTTATGAGTACGACGGATTGTCGAAGATTATATCAACTTGTTTGTCAAATTCCAGAAAGAAAACTGTTCTTGTTATTGACGATTTGGATAGGTTAGATCCTGATCAGCTTTTTCGAATATTGAATATCCTTACATCTTATTCGGATTCAAATTCCGCCAAAAATAAACTTGGATTTAAGAAGACAATATTAGTATGTGATATTGAAAACATTCGTTCAGTTTACAGGCACAAGTACGGACAAAAGACTGATTTTGCTGGCTTCATGAATAAGTTTTATTCAAAAGGAATATATGAATTTAGTAATCGAGAATTTGCAAAAGAGTTTATAACAAATAGAACAGAAACTATTCGATTTTCTTTTTCGAATGAAACTTATCTATATAAAAGAGGCGACAATGCAGTTAGGAGATTGCCAGATGTAATTTTCTTTGTAGTTGTTACCCTATTTTTTGGAAAAAAGATAAGCTTAAGAACATTGGTTCAAATCGATACGGTTGATTTAAATCAATCTAATTTAAATCCTTCATTAAAACATTTAACCACGAATATTGATTGGTATGGTCTTTGGCTTGTATTATTTTTAAACAAATCATTCGTTACCAAAGAGTTGCTATTTGATGCATTGTCAGATATCGCTAAAGCAAATTTTTCCTTAACAGAATTGGACGAGTTTTTGTCATCAAAAGATTGTGCGAATTATGCAACAAGATTACTTGAATTTGTTCTTCCATGGTTAATCACTGCACATTCGCTTTTGGACGGTTATCAAAAGTGCTCTCAAAATTCAAGGTTCCACTATTCATTCAAATTTTTCGACAATCCTGTCGTAAATGATATTGAAATCAAATACAGGGTTACTTCATCTTCAACTATGAATCATTACACTGTCGAGATAATCAATTACAACGAAATTGATCAACATCTTTTGCATTTGTCTTTTGAGGGGCTACTTAAATTATCAAAGAAATTTCTTATTTAATTTCCCTACTTCCTGCTCATTTCAAAAAACAACAGCTGATACCGGATAGCGCTGCGCCAGTAATCCCAGTTGTGGCCGCCGGCTCTTTCGAGGTAGGTATGTGGCACTTGCATGTGCAACAGTTTTTGGTGCAGGGCCCGGTTGCCGCTAATGAAAAAATCTTCGGTGCCGCAATCAATAATCAGCTGCAAGGTTTGGGCGCTGGCTTTTTTGAGGGTATGCAATACCGAGTAGTTGGCCCATTGGGTACTGTCGCCAATTACTTCGCTGATGCCGAATTTTCCTTTCGACTCTGTGAGGTCGACTCCGCCGCTCATACTGCCAGCCATGCCAAATACATCGGGGTGGCGAAGGGCCAGGTACAAAGCACCATGGCCGCCCATACTCAGCCCGCTGATGGCACGGCCACTGCGTTTGGCCTGGGTAGGATAACGGGCATCAATATATGCAGGCACTTCGCTGGCCACAAAGGTTTCAAATTGAGAAGCTGGTTGCAACGGACTGTTCACATACCAACTGCTGTAGCCACCTTCGGGGCACACAATAATGGTTTGGTATTCATCTGCAAGTTCGCTTAGTTGCGGTACCCGCAATATCCAGTTGCTGTGCCAGCCACTGTGCCCGTGCAGCAAATAGAGCACCGGATACGTTTGTTGTGGCTGCATTTCGCTGGGGGTAATAATGGTGCAGGGCAATGACCGCTGCATGGCTTTGCTGAACACTTGTACGGAATCTACTTTGCCTGCCCATGCATAGGTAGTTGTGCTAAGCAGCACCAGCAACATCCAACAAAACTTACGGCTGAGGAATGTGTTCATAGAGTAAAGCTAAGTGCCAATCAAAATCTATTTGATTATAAATGCGGATACTCAATTCACCGATACAGTTTTGGGATTTTAAAACCCGAAGATTAGGCTTTAGTTATTCGTATTCTAACAAGCAAATTGCCCAATAATTTTAAAAAAATAGCTTTGATTATTATAGGTTAGAATAAGTATTCCATTGTACTGAGTAACTAGGTATTCTTCCCTTTTTCTTTTAAGATTCAAAGTCAATTCAAAATTTTCTCCTTTGTACTTTTGTTTCAATTTTTTGTTGGAAGGGTTTGTCTCTGAAATTTTGTCCAAATAAATCAATTTGTTATTGATTGATATGATGGCAAACCCTTCACTACTAATGAAAAGGATATACTTGTCTTTTTTTGAGTTAGCCAAATTATATGAGAATTCTCCATGGCAACCCCACAACAGAATTGTGTCTGGCACTGCATTGAAATATTCCAAAGAAATTGAAGTGTCACTGTCGTTTATTCGTGAAATTGTTACACTTATTTCAGCACCTAACGATGAAGATTGTTTTAGGAGAAATAAAAAAAAGAACGTGAAAAGTCTAGTAGTTGAGTTCATGGAGTATGTATAATTACAACTAACACTTATAAATAAAATACTAGTCGTACACATCTTTCCTGTGGCCAATGTGCACTACTTCTACAGTCAGTATTTTGTCAGTAATGGTATAAATAATGCGGTAGTCTCCAACACGGATACGCCAGCCATCCCGACCTTTCAATTTTTTGCATCCATTTGGCCTTGGATTATCTGCCAAATCAAACAAGGTCGTTTTAATGGCAGTGTAGTGTGGCTCGTTAATTTTTTCAAGTGCCTTTACCACTTTGGGTTTTATGAGTACCTGATATGCCATTACTTTTTCTTGCGTTTGGCATCCAACACTTTGAAAGCTTTGTCAATAGGAACTGATGGCTTTTTATCGGCCATAGCCTCATCGAATGAACGGATATCTTCCAGTTCTTCCAGTTCTTCCAGCATTTTCTTGTACTCTTTCATGGGCAAAACGACAGAGATTTTTTTGCCTTTTTTATCGGTGATGAATTGTGGTGCAGTCATTGAAAAAAGTATTGATGAACGATGTAAATATTTTCTGATGGGCGCTTAGAGATTGTTATGCCCGAAGTGACCGATTTATTGTTTTTACTACTTCAACAAGTGATGTTATGTAAAAGTCCTGAAAAAA
>JADLHL010000020.1 GCA_020848815.1 Chitinophagaceae bacterium
GCCCGATAGCATTCACTATCGGGCTGTGTATTGATGTAAAACCGTTTGGCTTAGTAGCGTTTTTTGGGAACGAACTTGCCGCGATTGTTGCCGCCACCGCCGCCGCCATTGTTGTTGCGGTTGCCGCCACCGCCACCATTGTTGCGGTTGTTGCCACCGCCACCACCGCCGGGCCGGTTCTTTTTAAACTTGTTGTTGCGTTTGATGGGGGCGTAAGAATCTTCGTCGCGGAAGGGTGCCGGGCGGTGCCGTACAAATGGCGTATTGGTGAAAGTAAGTTCGCCTTTGGTAATGGCATCGAGCTCCTGGCGAATGCCATCGTCGTGCACCAGTTCTTTGTGCCAGGTGCTGTAGGCCAGCTTCATGTAGTGAGCAATGGTATGGGCAAAGCCGCTCTTTTTTTCGGGGTCGGTTTCTACCATGGCCTTGTCAATAAGGCGTTCGAGATTTTTGCCGAGGTGGTTGTATTTGAGCCGCGACTTGGGGTAAGGCAGTGGATCGGGCTTGGCATGGTATTCTTCGGGGGTAGGCTTGCCGTAGGGGCTTTCCACATCCAGTTTAAAATCGCTGATCACAAACAGGTGATCCCACAGCTTGTGTTTGTAGTCTTCTACCTGTTTCATTTGTGGGTTGAGAAAGCCCATGAGTTCTACGATGGCTTCGGCATTGCGTTGGCGTTGCTCTTTGTCTTCTACGGTAAGTACATACTCCACCATCTTTTTCACATGGCGACCATACTCCTTCATTTGCAGAGATCCTCTGCCGGTATTGTATTCCATACTAAGTATTGCTGTGTAATTGCTGCAGGCGCTAATGTGTGTGAGGGCAAATGCCCGCTGGCCTGTCAGATGTAAAACGGCCCGTTATGTTTGCGGCCGTGGGTCAAAAATAGGGCATTTGAGCATGCAGTACTCAAAATGACTGCAAATGCGGCCCTTACCTTTGCTGCCCATGCGCATCCTCATTCATACCGGAAGTATACAGCTGCAACAGCAGCCCATGCTGGAGGCATTGCTGCTGCAACTCAGCACTCAGTTTGAGCAAACCACATGGTTGCTGGCAGGTACTACAGCCCCGCCACTGGCGCTGGCTGCTGAGGTACAATGCTTGCCGCTGAAGCAGTCGAAGCTGCCCCTCTTAGGAGCCGTTCAATACAAACGCCAGCTGCAGCACATCATTCAGCAACAGCAGGTAAACATCGTGTTGCAATGCGATGCGTGGATACCGGGACTTGGCTGTCCGCAACTGTGGTTGCGGCCCGGCTTTAGTGCTGTAAACGGCCTGCCTGCCAAATTGCCTTCGTCCTGTGCCGTGGCGTTGAGTGCTGCATTTCAAATTGGCCAGCGGGTATTGCCAGCGGGGGTAAATGCCCACTACATAGGGCTGGCAGCACATCCTGCAGCACAGGCCCTTGCCTGGGCACAACGGGAGCAGTTGAAGCAAACACATGCCGGTGGGCTGGAGTTTTTTTTGAGCTATGGCAACGCTTCGGGTGATGAACTGGTGGCCTTGCTGAAAGCCTATTCTCAATTTAGAAAACGCCAGCAAAGCAGCATGCCCCTGCTGATAGCACTGCCGGGCCATGCGCCGGCAGATTTTGCCGACAAACTATCTACCTACAAATACCGTAGCGATGTGCAGGTGCTGCCGCAATGTACCAGCCAACAATTGTGGAGCCTGAGTGCTGCCGCCTACGCAGTATTACTTACACCGGCTGTGCCCGCCTGGTACATGCTGAGTGTACTGAAAACGGGCACTGCACTGCTTACCCCCCGCAGCGCTGTGAGTGAAGCCGCCTGTGGCCCCGCTGCCAACCTGCTGCCCGGCTGGGAAGAAGCCCAACTGGCACAGGCACTCATGCTGCTATACAAAGACGAAACCTACCGCAACACCCTGCTGGCCAATGCGCAACACTGGCTGGCAAGGCACCCGCTGCCGCTGATGGCAGACAGGCTAATGCAAGCTTTGCAAACGACCTGCGAAAACTAAACTGCGTTTGCCGCTACCAACGGATATTTGCTGCCGCAAAAAATACCTGCAACATTTTAATCAACTACATACATGAAACAATCAACCATTACGATAGGCGTACAACTCGATGAGCAGAAAGTACCTGAAAATATTTTGTGGAACGCCACCGACAGCACCGCCACCGATAGCCAACCGGCCAAAGCCATGATGGTGAGCTTTTGGGATGGCGCCGACAAAGCAGCCCTGCGCATAGACCTCTGGACCAAAGAAATGATGGTAGATGAAATGGGCGATTTCTTTTACCAAAGCCTTATGGGTATGGCCGACACCTTCGACCGTAGCACGGGCCAACATGCACTGGCGCATGAAATGAAACACTTTGCACAAGACTTCTTTAAGAAGTTTCAGGAGAACCTGCGGCAGCAAGGATAAAGGCTACTCACCGTTTTTAGGCTGGTTCCCCTATTTTTGCCAGCCCAAATCCGGGCGTGGTGAAATTGGTAGACATATCAGACTTAGGATCTGACGCCGCGAGGCATGGGGGTTCGAGTCCCTCCGCCCGGACAAAAAAAAGCATCAACAGCAGTTGGTGCTTTTTTAATTTACGCATTGGCGTGGCCCTTACATTTAGGCGTTCAAATTTATTTGACATAAATACGATTGCATGCGCTGGTTTTGGAAATGGTATCTCTGGAGCGAAGGCTGGAAAGTGGAAGGCAACTTTCCGTATCACCTCAAAAAAATGGTGATTATTGTGGCACCGCATACACATTGGAAAGATTTTATTTTAGGTGTAGCCGTACGCAGTGCTTATCGTTTTACATATGTAAAATTTCTGGGGAAGCAAGAGTTATTTAAGCCCCCATTTGGTTTCATTTTCCGCTGGCTTGGCGGCACCCCGGTAGACCGCAGCAACAACAACAACCTGGTAGATGCCGTGGTGCAAAAGTTTAATGACAGTGAAAGTCTGGTGATTGCATTATCCCCCGAAGGCACCCGCAAAAAAGTAGAGAAACTGCGTACCGGTTTTTACCACATAGCCCGGCAGGCAGGCGTGCCTATTATGATGGTGGGTTTCGATTTCAACAATCGCAAAGTCATTTTTGATGAACCCTTTATGACCACCGAAAACGAAGCTGCTGACTTCGAAAGAATCACCAACTTCTACAGGCCCATTGAAGGCAAAATTCCGGAGCAGGGATTGATGCATTTTTAAACCTGCAGCAGTCTTACTCGTCTCACCCGCATGAAATCACTGCTCACCTCACTTTGCTGTGCTCTCCTTTCTTTGCAGGTGCTGGCACAGTCTTTTGTTACAGACACCTTTACACTTACTGATAACAGCCGCCAGCGCAGTATTCCTGTAAAATTATACCGGCCTGCTACGCTTACCGGGCTTCATCCGGTCATCATTTTTTCGCATGGTTTGGGTGGCTCAAGAGAAGCAGCCGGCTACCTCGGCGAAGCATTGGCAACGCATGGGTATGTATGTTTTTTTATACAACACCAAGGCAGCGATGAAACCGTATGGAAAGGAAAACCACTTACACAGGCAGGGGCAGCGTTGAAAAAATCTTTGAAAGAGCCTGCCAACTTCACCAACCGTGCTGCGGATATTCCATTTGTGGTGCAGGCATTGCAACAACTGCAGCAGCAAGATGCCCTATTGAAAGGCCATCTGGACCTAAACAATATTGGTATGGCTGGTCACTCTTACGGTGCCCGCAGTACCATGATTGCTGCCGGCGAATTGCTGGGTGGCCGCATAGGCCAATACGCAGTGCCACAAATAAAAGCAGGACTCGTACTAAGCCCCAACACACCAGAAAAAGTGAATGGCAATTTGAAAGATTATTATGCCAACATTCGCATTCCGCTCTTTCACATGACGGGCACCAAAGACGATTATCCGCTGGACAGAACCGGCAATTTTGATCCGGCGCAACGACAGTTGCCGTATCAACATATCAGCAGCAGTCCTCAGTATTTACTGGTGCTCAACGGAGCCACTCATGCTACGTTTGGCGGTGGTAGCAGGCCAAGGTTTGGTGCTGCCAATACACGGCATCTATCGGCCATTACTAAAGGTGCTATTGCGTTTTTCGATGCATATTTGAAAAATGATAAACAGCAACTACAATGGTTGCAACAGCAGTATAGCAACAGCTTACAAAAGGGAGATGTTTTTACATGTAAAGCAACTACTGCGGCACAATAGTGCGGTGTTTGCTCTTCTTGAATTTTTCTTGCAGTATCACCCCCATTGGCTTGCCAGATACCTTGCCCTCCAGCCAGCTGATGATATCGAGGTATGCAAAAGCCCGGGTTTGATGCCGGTCTTTTTCAAACTGCTTGATTTGCGCCAGCAGCTTTTCCAACTCAGGTTTTAATTGCCTTGGAGAGAGGTGAATATTCTTACGGAGGAAAGTAAAAATGGCTTCTTCTACCGCTGTCAGATTTTTCATTTTGGCCATGAAGCGATACACCGATTTTGCCAGTGATTCAATAATCATATCATTACCCAACTCATAATGCGCCATGAGGTGCATAAGCCTTGCATAACTGTGCAGGTCGTAACGCAGATCGAGCGGTTCGTGTATAATGTTTTGCAGGTAATCAATAGCGGCTTTAAAATTGCCATAACCAAAGTGCAGTGATGCAATTTTATAGTTGAACACCAGCACCCTGTGCTTATCGAGATGCAGTTCAAACTTGCGGATGTTTTCTTCAATAATAGGTACTTGTTGCAAGCCTTCTTTAAATGTACCACACATCAAATGCCAGTTGAGGCGGGCACTGGTGAGGTATATAAAAGTATGAATGCGAAAGTTGTCGTGCTGCTGACAAAGCGGCGATTTATAAAAGTCTTCAAACTCTTTGAGTGATGTTTCGAATGCTTTGAAATTGCGCAAATCGAAATGTGCATTCAGCAGGTTGTGCAAGCCTTTGATGTAGTGGCCTGTTTCTACTTTTCTCCTCACCGGATCCTGATCGAAAAGGCTTACCCATTTTTTGGCGTAGCGGTAATACATCAAAAAATCTTGCCGTATAAAAGAGTACCAGCAATAGCTCTGGTACAAATACAACCGCTCATAAAAACCATCGAGGCTGTTGGCATTGGCAGGCAGATTTTCTTCAAAAAACTGCTTTATTTTTTCTTCTTCTTCCAGGTTGAGTGCATGCCCGTTTTGTATGTAAAAACTATACAACCTTACCGCAAGATTACTTAGCTGAAATACCTGATAAATATGGGCACTTACTTCTATCGCTTCCTTTGATAATTGCTCTGCCCTTTCGTGCATACTGCGGGTAATGTACAAACCCTCTATCTTTTTTTCCAGCGATATAACCTGGCTCAGAAAATTATACTTGCCATGTGTAAAGCCAATCTCTTTGGCTTTATCTAAAAACTTAAGGCTTTGGGCAAACAGGCCTTTGTTGTATAAAATGCGGCCATAATCCAGCAGTTCGTTTAGCTGCAGTTCTACGCTGTCTTTACTTTTGAGGTCTCGCAGGCTGGCCATTATTTGCTTGTGCAAATGGGTTTTGAGGTTGGCCAGTTGTGGCTTTTCTACCCCTGCCAGTTTTTTCAATAATTGCCGCTCATCGTACTCCGTCATTTTATCCAGCGCATCAAACAGGCGAACAATTTTAAGGTCTTCCCGGCTGGAGTTTTTTTTGATATACAGCTTGAAATGGCGTTTTTCCGCCTTTTCCATAGCCTGTATCAATTGAAATAATATGTCGGTTTGGCGGTTGGGCATCATGTGCTATTTAGGTCGAAACCCTTGTGCTGCAAGGTTTTTCAGCCGTTTCGTGTTGGTTTGACATCATCAAATGCAGCCAAAATTAGCTTGTAGCAGGCATTTCGGGGTAGTAATATTGCATTGTGAATGTGAACAACGGGTAACACCGGAGTGAAAATCGAAAGAGCACAGACACCTACAAAGTAGATTTCGAACTTTTTTTTCATATGGCAAGCAATCGTTGAGGTCTCCTGTTTCTACAGGAGACCTTCTTTTTTCAGCCATGTCAACCATCCTGCCCATCCTGCTCCTAAATACCTTTTACAACTGATGAATATCATCGTCAGCAGTACCCGCAATGTTGTTGCTTTGCAGTATGCATTTCTCTAAAAAGCATTCTTCCTTTCATCACATCCGGCTATTTTTTGCTGGCCTTGCGGTACTGGTATTGGCTACAACTTCATTTGCACAAATACCTGCACGTCAGGTAAAGCATAATTTTCATACATGGACAAGCATCAATAGTACCATGCGGTTTACCAACCGCTGGGGTATGATGGCCGATGTACATGTTCGCAGAAACAATGGCGTGAAAGATGCCAGCTTTTACTTTGCCCGAATTGGTGCCAACTA
>JADLHL010000021.1 GCA_020848815.1 Chitinophagaceae bacterium
AGAGCCTGAGCGACAAACCCGATTCATAAATAAAAATATCCTACCGAATCATTTCCTACATTTGAATCTCTCTTACACACAACGTAATCTGTAGATTCATTGTTAATGACACCCGAACGTATTTATCAAATCGATTTACTCCGCTTTTTTGCAGCACTCAGTGTTTTGCTGTTTCATTACTTATTTCGTGGTTACATCAACGGAGATTTATCCATACTCAGATTTGATGAAATAGGACACTTTTTTAAGTACGGCTATCTTGGCGTAGACATATTCTTTATCATCAGCGGATTTGTCATTGCCATGTCATTAAAGAGTAAATCTGTATCGGCATTTATCACCTCCAGAATCACAAGACTTTACCCTGCATATTGGTTCTGCGTTATACTTACTTTTCTTTTTATAAAATTATTCGGCAACCCTGTATTTGATGCCAGCTTCTTTCAACTCGGAGTAAATCTTACAATGCTTCAAAGTTTCTTCAGGGTAGACATGATTGACGGCGTTTACTGGAGTTTGTATATCGAGTTGAAATTTTACATACTCATCGTCCTTCTACTGTTTCTGCAAAAGAAATTAAAGATCAATATCGACACTTTTAGCTACGCCTGGCTTATCTTAAGCATTTGCTATGCTTTAATGCCTGCTAGCAATTTGAAAACTATACTCAACTATCTATTTATTCTAAACTGGAGCTCCTATTTCATAGCCGGCATCTTATTTTACAACATTTACAAACACGGATATTCACCCTTAAGAATGCTCGGCATTATTGTATCCCTCCTACTCTCTGTTTATTTTTCTAACCAAAGAGTAACTGAGGCAACAGCCTTTTACAATACTAATTTTTCAATCATGATTGTAGCATCCGTTATAATTTGCTTTTACCTCATTATGCTATTGATTTCAACTAAACAACTCATGAGGTTTAATAAGCAATCATTTTTGAAATTGGGTGTACTTACTTATCCATTGTATCTCATTCACGAAAACATCGGCTTCATCATTTTCAACAACACTGGTGCATATATCAACAAGTATCTTTTAGTTGGTATTACAACATTTGCTATGCTTATTGTTGCCAACCTTATCCATAAAAAAATTGAGAAACCGGTTGCTAATTTCATTAAGCCTGTAGTCTCTGCTGTACTCAACAGGCTAAAAACGCAGTTAACAACGAAATAAGGGGCTGTCAGCAGAAATGCAGATGGCATCAACTGTCCGGCGTGTTCCGGCTACGCTTCGCTCCGGTACTACGCTGCGCTGCGTACCCACGCCTGCAGCGTGGCCTCCACCCACCGCAGCCCATCAGCATTATGCATCTCTCAACTTTGATTGCTGCTTCACCAATCTTTCTATCAACCAAATACTCAGCAGCAGCAATAGCACATGCGGCACCCATTCGGCCAGCCATGTTTGCTGATAGGTTTGCATGCTACTGCCATTGGCCATTTGTATCTGCCACAATTGAAAAGTTGGTGTTGTATCGGTATACAAGCTCGTCGTCATGTTGGCAGCAAAATGTATACCCGTACTCATGGCAATGCCTTGTTGCTTACAAGCCGCCCATGCAAACAGCAATCCCCAAATGGTGGTACCCAACATGGCCGCCTGCCAGCTCCATCCATTCAGCAAATGATACACCCCAAACAACAACGCCGTTATCCAAATAGCACTTCTGATGCCTACTGCTTTTTGTAGTCGTTGCAAAGCATATCCTCTAAAGCCAATTTCCTCCATCAATGCCAGCGGAATCAACGGCAAAATGGCCAGCAGCAATCCCCATACCGTGGCATTAGTATTCCATTGCAGGCGTAAGCCACCCAGCACAAACACCATGGCCGCCATGCTACCCATTACCAATACGCCCAGCAATACACCTTGTGCAAAATATGGCAGTGTTGTTTTCCGCCATTGCAACCCCACATCAGCCAACCGTAGTTTTTCAAAACGGATAAATGCGAGTGTTGTCAACAAGCCTGCCGCAGTACCCAGCAAGCCATAAGCCCACCTTTCTGCCGATGCCGGAAACAGCTGCTTGCCCATCGAAAACAGCATGAGCAGCAGCGTAAAGCAGCTACAAAAAAGTACCGCCAAAACAATGGCTTTGTACTTGGCATAACGAGTGGGCGAATTAGCAGTCATAAGCAGATACAATCAACACAATGTAGGCGATTCTAAGCTGATGCCTGCTCCAATGCAGCAATGTCTATCTTTTGCATTTTCAGTAAGGCCTGCACCACTGCTGCGCCACGCTGCGGATCGTTCATGAGCGTTGGCAGCGCCTTGGGCACTACCTGCCACGATACACCAAACTGATCGGTCAGCCAGCCGCAGGGTTGGTAATGGCCTTTGTAGCCCAGCATTTCCCAATACAAATCAATCTCATCCTGGGTATCGCAGGAGACCACAAAAGAAATGGCCGGCGTAAACTGATATTGCGGACCGCCATTCAGCGCCATGTATTGCTGGCCCCGAATGCGGAATATCAGCACCATGGGGTTTTCTGAAATAATGTCGCCTGCAAAAACTTCGCAGTAAAACTGCACGGCGGCTCGGGCATTGCCATCAAACCACAAGCAGGGGTACAATGGAGTTGATTGTTGCATAACAAGCAGATTGAAGGGTGAACAAATCCTCGCTACTCTAAGGTACACCGCTTTTTGCAGAACCTTTTATGCAACAACTGTAGTAACCAAACAGCAGTATGCACTACCCGTGCAAAACTGTGCAGGCACGGTTTCGCTACGCTGCAAGAACTTAGAATCACCCACTTTTTTTAATCAGTAAAATGCTGGATATGGAACTGATGACTGCTGCCGATATTTTGCAGGAAGCCACGTTGAAAATGGCCATGCTTTACGAAACTCATCCCAACGATGCCATGTTTTCCGTACGAGATTATTTTTCTGGTGCCGAAGCCGATGCACTGGTGCAAACCGGCATGTGGATGCGCCAGGAAGGCTGGCTCATTCCCAGCAAGCAAAACCTTTACTACCGCTATCTCTACAACAATAATTTGCGGGGAATAGCCTGATCGCTTTGCAAACCACATCAGGCATTTCTCCAAATCAAATTACTCCGCATCAATCCTAACAATTTGCTTTGTTCGCTGTTGTTTTTTCTGCTTTCTTCGAAACAACAAGCAGCACCAGCATGTCGCTCATTCAATTTACCGATAAAGGATTGTACTGCCCCGTTGGCGATTTTTATATCGACCCGTGGCGGCCCGTGCAAAGGGCAGTCATTACGCATGCCCACAGCGACCATGCCCGTTGGGGTTCGGCCCGTTACCTCAGCCATCACCTCAGCAAAGGCATGCTGCGACAGCGCCTCGGGCAAGACATTGCGCTGCAAACCATTGGTTGGGAAGAACCACTACGCATACACGATGTAGAGCTGATGTTGTTTCCGGCAGGACATATTGTGGGCAGCAGCATGGTACGTGTAGCAGCGCATGGCGAAACATGGCTCATCACCGGCGATTACAAACTGGAAGATGATGGCCTGAGCACTGCCTGGCAACCAGTGAACTGTACCCACATGGTTACAGAATGCACATTTGGTTTGCCCATTTACCAATGGCAACCACAACAACAAGTGTACAACGACATGTGTACATGGGTAACGCAAAATCATCAGCAGCAATACACGTCCGTTTTTTATGCATACTCATTGGGCAAAGCACAACGCATTCAACGGGCACTGGCTGCAACCGGTTTACGCATTTGGTTGCATGGCGCCATTGCCAATGCCAATGAAGCATTGAAAGCAGATGGCATTGTATTGCCCGAATGCCATCGCATTACTGCAGATACAAGTAAGGCGGATATTGAAGGACAGATTGTAATTGCCCCGCCAAGTGCTGCGGGCTCTTCGTGGCTAAAAAAAGCAGGCCGTTACCGCGATGCCAATTGCAGCGGCTGGATGCAGGTGCGGGGCAACAAACGCCGCAACAATTCGGATGCCGGTTTTGTACTCAGCGATCATGCCGATTGGCCATCGCTGCTGCAAGCAGTGCAATTGTGCGGTGCTGAAAAGGTTTACAGTACCCACGGTTTTACCGACAGTTTTAGCCGCTACCTGCAGGAAGAAAAAAATATTTGGAGCGAAGCAGTGCAAACGCAATACGGCGGCGAAGAAGATGCCCCTGAAACAACAGGAGGTGCCGCATGAAAGCCTTTGCACAACTGGTACAGCAAGTAGGCAGCAGCACCAAAACAAACGAGAAGTTGCAGGCATTGTTACAGTATTTCAATACGGCGGATGATGCCGATAAAGTATGGACCATTGCCATCTTCAGCGGCCGCAGGCCCAAGCGTTTTGTAAACACCCGCATGCTTACCGATTGCTGCATCGAACTTACACAAACGCCTGCCTGGTTGTTTGAAGAATGCTACCATACTGTGGGCGATTTTGCAGAAACCATTGCCTTACTGGCGACTCAAAAAAATACAGCAGCAATACAACAAGCGTTACCCAGCTTATCCCAGCTCATTGCCTCTTTCATATCACTGCAAAAAACAGATGAAGAAACACGCAAAGCGTTTGTAGTTAGCCATTGGCAGCACATGGATTTTGATGCCTGCTTTGTATTCAACAAACTCATTACCGGCGGGTTTCGCATTGGTGTAAGCCAGCAAACCATGGTGAATGCGTTGCAAAAAGCAACGGGCATTGATGCATCCGTTTTGGCACATCGCATCAGCGGCAACTGGGATCCATCCAACACCTCTTTTACGGAGCTGATTCTGAGTGGCGATACCACTGCCGACAGCAGCAAACCTTATCCGTTTTACCTGGCGTATCCATTGGCAGCCGAGCCCGAAAGTCTTGGCCCCATTGCCGATTGGCAGGTCGAATGGAAATGGGACGGCATACGAGGGCAAGTGATTGTGCGGGATGCTTTGTACATCTGGAGTCGTGGCGAAGAATTGCTCACCGATTATTTGCCGGAGTTTCATGGCTGGGAAAAACTACTACCGCCCGGCACTGTGCTGGATGGAGAAATTGTGGCTTTGCTGCCCAATGCCAACAGCATTCCCGAACACATTGGTCCGTTTGCACAACTGCAAACACGTATCAATCGTAAACTGGTTTCGAAAAAATTACTACAGCAATCACCGGTGGGTTTTATAGCCTATGATGTACTTGAATGGAAAGGCGAGGATATTCGCCAAACGCCGCTGAGTGAAAGACGTCCCTTGCTGGAACAACTATTGCAAGAACATCCGCTGCCGGGCTTGTTTAAGTCACCTGTCGTAACAGCAGACAACTGGGAAACACTCACCGAACAACGCCGCTACAGCCGCGACCAAAAAGCAGAAGGCCTGATGCTGAAGCGCTGCAACAGTGTGTACCAAACCGGTCGCAAGGTTGGCGACTGGTGGAAATGGAAAATAGAGCCGCTCACCATTGATGCTGTGATGATTTATGCGCAAAAAGGCCACGGCCGCAGGAGCAACCTCTACACCGATTACACTTTTGCCGTAAGAGATGGCGACAAACTGGTATCATTCACCAAAGCTTACAGCGGCCTTACCGATAAAGAGTTTGCCGAAGTGGATGCTTTTGTAAAAAAACATGCCATTGAAAAGTTTGGTCCGGTGAGAACCGTGAAACCAGAACTCGTTTTTGAAATTGCTTTTGAAGGCATTGCCGCCAGCAACCGCCACAAAAGTGGTGTGGCACTGCGCTTTCCCCGCATCAACCGCTGGCGAAAAGACAAGCCAGCATCGGAAATCAATACCCTCGATGATTTGAAACAATTGTTGCAACAATATGGCAACAGCAGCAGCAAATAATGCCGCTACATTTGACCCATTCTATTCGTGAACAATAATCAGCCACATACCACGCCTTCCCCCGGCACCGCTATTATCACAAACTGGTTGGCGGGGAAAGGATTGTCGCCATTTGCCTTTCAGCAAGAAACATGGCAACACATGCTACGGGGCGAAAGTGGCATTGTAAATGCACCAACGGGCTGTGGTAAAACCTTTTCTGTTTTTCTCGGCACCATCATTCAATTTATTGATGCGCATGCAACCGATTGGCAAAAACAAAAACATAACGGACTGCAATTGCTGTGGATTACACCACTGCGGGCATTGGCCAAAGATTTGGGTCGGGCCATGCAGGAAGCCATCAACGACATTGGGTTGCCCTGGCAAGTAGGCATCCGCAATGGTGATACTGATACCAGCGAAAGAGCACGGCAAAAAAAACAAATGCCTGAAGTGCTCATCATTACCCCCGAAAGCCTGCAGTTGCTGCTGGCCATGAAGGGCCATCTTTCTTTTTTTACCCAACTAAAAGTTATAGCTGTAGATGAATGGCACGAACTACTCGGCAGCAAACGTGGCGTTCAGGTAGAGCTGGCCATTGCTTATTTGCAAGGCCAATACGCCGCCGGCCACCTGCAGCAATACAAAGACGATACACTCCTGGCTCATCTCCCTTTAGGGAGAGGCCGATTGCTATCGGCAGGGGGTGAGGGTTCCTACCATCTACCAACCACCAACCATCACCCATTACTTTGGGGTATCTCCGCCACCATCGGCAACCTCGATGAAGCCCGTGAAGTATTGCTCCGCCCCTTGCAGCAACCCGGTGTGATTGTGAAAGCACAAATGCGCAAAGACATTGCCGTGCACAGCATCATACCCGATGAGATTGAAAAATATCCGTGGGCAGGACACCTCGGCATTAAGCTGGCAGAAAAAGTGGTGCCCATTATTGAGCGAAGTAATACTACCCTCATCTTCATCAATACCAGAGGGATGGCAGAGCGTTGGTACCAAACCCTGCTCGATGTTGCCCCGCAGTTGGCCGGTGCCATTGCCCTGCACCATGGCAGCATAGAGCAAGAGCTGCGCCTGTGGGTAGAAGAAGCCTTGCATACACATACGCTAAAAGCTGTGGTAGCCACGGCCAGCCTCGATTTGGGTGTTGATTTTCGCCCGGTGGATACCGTGATACAAGTGGGTTCGCCCAAGGGTGTGTCTCGTTTTTTGCAACGGGCCGGTCGGGCAGGTCACCAACCCGGCGAAGTGAGCAACGTGTATTTTTTGCCAACTCATGCGTTGGAACTGGTAGAAGCCGCTGCGTTGAAGACCGCTATTGATGATGGCGAAATGGAAAGCAAGGATCCACTTGCGTTGTGCTTTGATGTGCTGTGTCAGTTTTTGTGTACGCTGGCCGTGGGCGATGGCTTTCGGCCGGAGCACATACTACCCATGGTACAAAGTACCTGGTGCTTTCAAACCATGACAGAAGATGAATGGTGGCAGGTATTGCTGCACATTACCGAAGGTGGTAAAGCCCTGCAGCAGTACGATGAGTACCGCAAAGTGGAAGTGCTGGAAGGCGTGTACAAAATCACCAGCAGAAGACTGGCACTGCGCCACCGCATGAACATTGGCACCATTGTAAGCGATGCCATGATGAAGGTAAAATTTGTAACCGGCGGCTATGTGGGTCATATTGAAGAATGGTTTATCAGCCGGCTGGAGCCCGGCGATGTGTTTACACTGGCCGGCCGCAACCTCGAACTAGTGCAGCTGAAAGACATGACCGTGATGGTGCGCAAAAGCAACAAGAAAAAAGCCATCGTACCCAGCTGGATGGGCGGCCGTATGAGTCTTACTGCGAATTTGGGTATGGTGTTGAGGCGGACAATTGGAGAAGCTGCGTTATTGATTGAAAAGCAATCGCTTCTACCCCTCTCCCTTGGAGAGGGGCAAGGGGTGAGGTCAAACAAAAAAGAAAACCGCCCCCGCTACATGACCACCAACCCCGAGCAGTGGCCTACCCTGATCAAGCATGCAAAAGAAATGCGCAAAGAGCCCACCGTTGCAGAAAAACTACTGTGGCAAAACCTGCGCAATAGAAAACTGGATGGATACAAATTCAGAAGACAGCACCCTGTGTTATTCTTCATTCCCGATTTTGTTTGCCTCGAGAAAAAACTCATCATTGAATTAGATGGTTCAGTACATAGAGACCCGGACAACGCCAAAGCAGATTTTTTCAGGGCCTGCCAACTATCGGAACATGGCTACTGCATTATGCGATTCTGGAACAGTGATATTGAAAAAAATCAAATCGCCGTTTTGGAAAAAATCAGGAACAGGTTAGCAGTAGTTGATAGTGTTGCGACCATTCAGGAAAGACTTCAAAAAGCAAGACCGGAATGGTGGAGGGAGTATGTGGGTGGACGGAAAGCTGAACAAGATTTGGATTTTAACCTCACCCCCAGCCCCTCTCCGGTGGAGAGGGGGGCAAGAGCAGAAAACGATTTGCTCACCCCCAGCCCCTCTCCGGTGGAGAGGGGGGCTTTTGAAACTTCCCCCGAACTCCACGCCCTCACCCCCCTTTTCGAGCTACAAGCCCAACTATCACACATCCCCCGCAACAATGAATTGCTGATAGAACATCACGAAAGCAAAGAAGGCTACCATCTGCTGGTGTATCCGTTTGAGGGCCGTGCGGTACACGAAGCCATGAGTGCCATACTCGCCTATCGCATCAGCCGCAGCATGCCCATCACTTTTTCCATAGCGATGAATGATTATGGCTTTGAACTGCTAAGCGACAAACCCATACCGGTAGACGACAGCAATGTGCATGCGTTATTCAGCACCGACGATTTGTTTTTGGCCATGCAGCAAAGCGCCAACCATGTAGAAATGGCCATGCGCAAATTCAGAGACATCGCCGTAATTGGCGGACTCATTTTTCAGGGCATGCCAGGTGAGCAAAAAAAAGCCCGACACCTGCAGGCATCAGCATCGCTGATATTTAAAGTGTTCAAAGATTTTGACTCCGACAACCTGCTGCTGCGCCAGGCTTATCAGGAAGTGTATGAGCAACAAATGGAAGAAGTGCGACTTAGACAAGCTTTGCAGCGCATTCAGCAGCACGACATCATCATTCGCTGGCCCGAAAAATTTACACCGCTCTCCTTCCCCATCATTGCAGACGGACTCAACCGCAACAACCTGTCTTCCGAGAATCTGGAGGAACGCATCCGCAAAATGGCAGCAGCGCTGAATGGGTAAATGCTGGCACAAAAAAGCAAAGCCATCATCATTCAATGATGGCTTTGCAAGAAAATAGCTTCTTCTTTTGCAACTGGTATTTCTACCACTCCAAATCACAACCAATAGGCGCACCCGGCGGTGCTTCTTTATGCAAGGTTGGTTTTGCTTTTTCGGGAGCTTTCATTCTGTCGATACCTAATTGATAATGTGCTTTGTCTGCGCCTGTGTTTGCTTTTACTTGTTCAGTAAGCCACACTTTCAGGTTTTCTAACGCTTGTTGCAGTTGTGCTTTTACTTCAAAACCATTGTCGTCATTTACGCTGGCACCTAACAAATACGTCAGCAATACCTGCTCTGTTTGTTGTTGTATTTGCTTTTCAAAACCAGGCTTACGAGGTGCTTTCCAGGTTTGGTCAATCATGTATTGCAATACTTCTTCCAGGCCAAGGCCCACGGTTGTTTGCTGCTGTACCAGGCGGTTCAGCCTTTCGGGGTGAAAGAGGAATGACAGCGGCAAATCGGCGGCTGTTTCTGCAGGTGTTAATCTGTCGAAAGCGAGGCCCGTACGTTTTTTAAACAGCTCTCTGTTGAAATCGTACCCTGCAGGACGAGGTGGAATTAAATTGGCAATGCGTTCAGGAATATTGAGCACTTCGGGCTGCAAAGTTTTCATGACCCCTTCAAGAGCAGCCATTTGTTCTGCTTTAGAAAGTGGCGTATAAATGCTTTGGCCATCGCCACGTAAAGCATAGTTGTAATGCGCACCACCCACCAGTTTGGTTACCGCTTCTACCTGATAGCGATGGTAGAAATACAAGGGCACCAACGCATCTTCTAAAAAGGCCATGGGTGTACCGGGCCGCACGTTGTTTTCACCAAAATTGTCCAGCGCTTTTTGGCGAACTGCCAGCACGTTTTTCAACTCTTCTACCACACTACGGCCATTATCCCACAGGTGAGCATCTTTATGTAATCCACCAGGAGCTCGGGCATCACGGTCGCTGATGAATTGCAAACCATTTTTGGCAGCAGTTGTAAGAATTGAATGGAGTACGGTTTGTTCATTTTCGCCGGGAGCCATTTCTCTGTATCCCCAGTTAATGGCTACTTTATCCCAAGCACCAATGCCTTTGTCGTATACCTGACTCATGTCTATTTCACCCTTAGCATTCAGCGTTACTACGGGGTGCGGATAATCCATTACCGAAGCACGGTTGCTTACACTGCTGGCATAGTTGTGCATGAGGCCAATGGTATGCCCCACTTCATGTGCAGAGAGCTGCCGAAGCCTGTCCAGTGCGGCTTTCAGCATCGGATCGTTTGCAGGTAATCCTTTTGCATAAGGAGATAATAATGCGCTAAAAATGAGGTAGTCTTGCCGAACCCGTAAAGAACCGAGCGTTACATTGCCTTTAATGATTTCTCCTGTGCGGGGGTCTACTACCGAAGCGCCATAACTCCAGCCACGTGTACTGCGGTGCACCCAGTTGATCATGTTGTAGCGAATATCCATGGGATCTGCAGTATCGGGTAATATTTTCACCTGAAAGGCATTGATAAAACCAGCTGCTTCGAAAGCCTGATTCCACCAACTGGCACCTTCGAGCAATGCACTGCGAATGGGTTCTGGTGTTCCATTGTCGAGGTAGTACACAATTGGTTTTACAGCCTCACTTTTCGCCGCTTTTTTGTCTTTCTTTTCCAGGCGATGCCGCACAGCTACAAACTTTTCGATGGGCTCACTTACAGGCGTGGCATAATCATAAAACGACATGCCAATGAAACTACTTCGGGCATCAAACACACGGGGCTTATAATTAGCATCGTGCAGTTGCACAAAGCTGTGGTGCATGCGTAGCGTTATGGCTTCATCGCTGGGCGTAACCGAACGTACAAAAGCTCCCGTTTGGCCATCGGTATTGGCAAATGTGATGGTGGTTTCAATTTCGGTATTCAACGGAAAATTGCGGGTATTGGGCAGGTACAGCAGCGACCGGTTTTTATCCAACTGATAGCTACCCTGATTGCTACGCCGCAGGGTGTTGGCCACTTTTACGGCATCACGCAACATGAAATCAGTAGCATCTACCAGCACCCGCTGGCCGGTGGCTGCTTCGGCGGTAAATGCCCACAGCATGCTTTGTGCAAAGGATTGCTCCACGGCCCGTTTTTCAGCAGCATCGTTGCTCACGGCACGGTAGGCATAGTTGGGCTGAATCATCATTATCTTTTTGCCTTGGCGCACAAACCGCACAATGCGCTCCTCTCCCAGTTTGCCACGGTCGAGGCCCACATCATTGCTGCCCAGGCCTGCGGGCAAAGAGGTATTGTACAGCATTTCCTGATTCCACTGACTGATTTCGAGGTAAATCTTACCTGCTTCTTCATCGATGTACATGGGCAGAAAGCCTGGTTTGGCAGCCATGTTTTTTACCTTGTCTTCGATGGCGGGCAGTGTTTGTGCCATTACATTGAGGCTTAGCCCGAGGCAGGCCAGCCAAATCCATTTCTTCATCAGCGCTATTTTTAGAGGTTGAAAACTAACCATTAGAAGCCATTTCTATGGTAAAACATTGCCGGCAAACTAGCCCATGATGAAAATTGGAAATGTTTAAATACCTGTAAAAAAATGCTGTGTGTGCAACCTTGCACAGGAAACGGCGTCTGAGGATTACATTTGCCCAGTTTTAAAACCACAACATGAAGCATATTTTATTTGCGATTGCCCTACTCTTAGCCCTGCCCGCTATCAGTCAGAATGACCCTGCCGCCAAGGCACTCCTCGATAAAGTGAGTAAAAAGTTTAAAGGATTAACCACGGTGCAAGGCAATTACAGCCTGACTGTAACCACCCGTGCCGGCAAGCCTGCCGGTAAAAAATCGGGGCAGATTTTTGTAAAAGGTTCCAAGTACAAAATCACTGAGCAAAGCATGCAGATTTTGTGCGACGGCAAAAAAGTATGGAAGTACGAACCAGCTGCCAATGAGGTAAGCGTAAGTGCTGTGGATAACAGCAGCGGTGCCATCACCCCGCAAAAACTCTTTACCAATTTTTACGATAAAGACTTTTTGTACAAGCTCAACGGACCTGCAAATGTAAATGGCAAGAAAGTGCAGGAAATAGAAATGACACCCACGGATAAGCGGAAATCATTCTTTAAAGTGTATGTGTATATAGATGAAGCGCAGAACATGATTGTGAGCAGCAAGATTTATGAAAACAGCGGCAACATTTACAACTACAGCATCAGCAACCTGAAAACAAATGCAGCCCTCGCCGACAACCTGTTTGCTTTCGACAAAGCCAAGTACCCCGGCGTAGAAGTGATAGAACAATAACGCTTGCAGCTTACTGCAAAATGAACGGCGGAGAAAGTATAATGCTTTCTCCGCCGTTTTTATTAATGGCAATGAAATTCGTTGATTGCTTTCTACCATTAAGCCTACCAATCATCAACCATTACTACCCCAACGATAGGTCTCTTGTTCCAGTCCGATTAAATCAATCAGGCGGTCGGTTACAGTTGCAGCTACTTCTTCTACGGTTTGGGGGCGGCTATAAAACGAAGGCGTACAGGGGCAAATGATGCCGCCAGCCAACGTTACGGTTTCCATGTTTTTAATATGGATGAGGTTGTAAGGTGTTTCCCGAACGGCGAGGATGAGTTTGCGGCGTTCTTTCAACACCACATCGGCTGCACGGGTTACCAAATCGTTGCTCATGCCTTGCGCAATGCGGCCCAGCGTACCCATACTGCATGGCACTACCAACATGGTATTGTAGCGGCCGCTGCCACTGGCAAAAGGGGCCATAAAATCGTTGCGGTCGAAATATTGCACCGGATATTGCTCCAGCACATCGCTGCCCAGTTCGTGGCGGGCTACATCGGCTGCATTGGGCGACATTACCACCGCAAGCTCCTCAATCTGGCTGCGGAGCAGAACCAGTTTATCCAACAACAATTTGGCGTAAATGGAACCACTGGCTCCGGTTATAGCTACAACAATTTTTTGCATGTGCTTCACTTAGCTTTGTTCAAAATAACAGCATTGCATGCGAAAGGTTTCAATCTGGTTTTTGTTGGCTTTTTTTTATGGAGCAATCCTGTTGCCGGCATTTGCACCTGCCGGAATAAAAAAGGTGCAATGGCAGCCCGTATCTGCAATGGCAAAGCAGCTGCCTGCCGATGGCAAACCAGTGATTGTGGATGTGTACACCGATTGGTGCACCTATTGCAAACTGATGGATGCAACTACCTGGCAGCACGATTCTGTGGTGCAATATATTCATGCCAATTACGTGCCTGTTAAACTCAATGCCGAACGCAAAGACAGTGTATTATGGGAGGGCGAAGTGTTTCGCTATCAGCCCAAGTATAAAGTGCACCAACTGGCGGTAAAATTATTGAGGGGAAATATGGTGTATCCGTCCACCGTCATTATTCCTGCTAAAGGTGAATGGCAGGTCATTCCCGGTGCCATTAAGCCAAAAGATTTGGAGTTGGTGCTGAAATACTACGGTAGCCGTGCCAATGAGCAAATGGATTTTGTGAGCTATCAGCGGCAGTTTAGCGGGAAATGGAAATGAGTTTTTTACCACAAAGACACTTAGGCGCAAAGAATTTGACCACAGAGGAGATGGAGGTACGCTCAGAGGAGCACAGATATTTCTTGACCCACCAAGACACGAAGAGGCTAAGGGGCGCAAAATGATACTTCCAGCCTTTCTTATTTTTTGTTCCTTATTTCTTATTGCAGGCAGCTTTACGCCTTTTGCTGTAGGTCTTCCGCCTTCTAAAACACATATTTTTTTTGTTTAATTCGTTTTCTTTCACCATATTAGCTTCGAATTTTCATAGGATAAGGTAATGGTAAATTAAGAAAGCCCCGCTAAGCGGGGCTTTTCTTTTTCAAGCCAAGGGTAGTCATATTTTTATGGAAGCGGTTATTGCACCAGTATTGGTTTGGTATACATCTGTTGGTTTGTACCCGCTACTTGCAACTGATACATGCCTGCCGGCAATACGGTGTTGTTTAGGTCTATCTGATAAACAGCTGATGAGCCTTTGTGCTGCAACACCGAACTAGCAACCGGTTGGCCAAGTGCATTGATTAACCGCACCTGATACTTCCCTTCGGCCAAGCCTGCTAACTGCAAATTGAAGCGGCCATTTTGCACCGGCAGCGGATATACTTGTACCATTGCTGTTTGCGAAGCAGGCATAACCAACATTACCTGACTGTATTGCACGTTTCCGTTTTGCAACACAATTTTAATACGGTAGTAATTGTTGCCTGCAAAAGGCATGGCATCTGTACATACATACTCGTTAGTGATTCTTCCGCCTTTGCCAAATACTGTGGCCATTTTTTCAAACTGCTGACCGTTACTGCTTCGTTCTACTTCAAATTGTTTCAGGTTGGTTTCATCAGTTGTTTTCCATGAAACGATATTGACTGCTTGCTGACGATACGCTTTGGCGGATAACACATTTACCGGCAATACCAACGGACCTCTGAATACCACCATGAACCTGTCGGCTGCATAGCTGGCAGGATCTGCCGTAACGCTGAACGGGTATGTATTTACGCCACCGGATAAATCCAATGTTGTTTCGGTGTTCAGGAAATCATCGAGAAGCCTTGCACTCATTGCTAATGAACCCAAATCATCTCCAAACAATTCCAGTGCATAATCTCTTTGTTGCAAATTTTGGATGTTCAGGAATACGGTGTCCCAATAATCTACTTCAGGTCGTGCCTCCCATGCCAGCAATGATCCACGTCTGCTGATAGCTAACTGTTCATTTGCATTTTCAAGTTTTGCAATGTCGTTGCCGTCTGTAATGTCTTTTACATACGTAATATCAAACAATGACAATGCACCATCGAGCAATGAATACGTGCCAGCAGTATTGCCCAACAAATTACTCATGAAAGTAGGTGTTGGTGTTGGCTCTGGCGGAGGAGCATCTAATCT
Organism: Chitinophagaceae bacterium; assembly: GCA_020848815.1. Taxonomy (GTDB): domain Bacteria; phylum Bacteroidota; class Bacteroidia; order Chitinophagales; family Chitinophagaceae; genus Phnomibacter. The sequence continues at coordinate 15,025 of JADLHL010000021.1, forward strand.
TACCAGCGGATTACCATTGGCATTTTTATGCACTTCATTTATTGTAAGTGTACCACCAGCAGCAGTGGGTTCTACCACAAAGGCAGTTCCACTTGGTATGTACCTTACTTCGTTGCTGTACGTTTGATTTTCTTCGCCAAACCTGTAAGGAGTCGTTTTCCAGGTACCGCCAAGTTTTGCAGCCATTCTGAATCCACCCTGGTTATCTCCCAGCCTTGCATCCCAAACCCACACACGGTTTTGTATCACACTGGCATTGTCTGTTTGTATAGTTTGGAAATCAATTGGCGATGCATACGGATTACCCACTACACTAAATCCTTTTGTTGCTTTGGTACTTACATCAATAGCCTGAGCTCCTGCTTTGAGTGTACCTAGCGGACGAAGTAATGTTTCACCACTGCCAAGATCGTTACTACCCACAGAGCGGTCGCCTCTTACCAGCAACAAGTAGCCTTGTTGTAAATTTCCGGAAGACTGCAACTCAGTCACGTTAGGTGTATTGGTGCTACTGCTCCATGAGCCAATGTTGCCATTGTGTGTGTACTTACGGATTCCAGAAACCGAATTGGCATCCAATCCTGTAAACCAGTCGAAACCTGCAGCAATAGCGCTGTTTGCATTGTCGTATGCATGCCCGGTAATGATAGTGCCTAATCCTTGTGCTCCATCTGGGAAAGTACTGGTGGCACTTTGTCCGTTGGCCCATGCATCTCTGATGGTTAAGTTATCATTAACTACAGGGATTGTAAGCAACCGCATTCTGCGGCCACTACCTACTGTGGGATTGTAAGCTGGCAGGTAACGTTCTACAATTACATTGCCGGTAATGGCACCAGTTCCTTCATCATCCAAACGAGCTACACGTGCTGTGCCGTTTGCGTTTGACTGCAGCACCAGCAGACCATTGGCTTGCAATTCTACACCGTCTCTTACATCTAACACCTCCTGCACAAATGCAGAGTCAGATACGGATTTATTTCCTGTACCGCTGCTCACCAGATTGTAAAACCTGAAAGCAGGAATAGTTTGTACATCACCATTAAAATTGATGGTAGTTCCAGTTGTAAGATGCTGCGGAACAGTACCTGGCAAGAAGTTGCCGGAAATATTGACAGGGGCGGCCGTAGGCAATTGCTTGATATAATTACTAAAGCTAAGATTGCCATACTGACCAGGCAATACTTGCTGCCCATCACTCAATTTTCCATACACTATAGTACCTGTGCTAGCCGATGCAAATGCACCTGTACCACTAAACTGTACATCATCCATGAGGGTAAGGGTTTGCGTCCCCACCTGCAATGTTCCATCGCTGAGTGTAAGTGTACCTTGTATCGTGGCATCTGTTTGCAATACTACACCGGTAGCATTATTCACTTGCAAATGCTGGAACGATGGCGCAACTGCACCTGATATTACTTGTGGAGCAACACCATTCAATACGATTGTGGTATTACTGAAATTAGTGTTGGCATTATTGGCAATATTACCCAACACATTTACTTGTGCTGGTAATGTTACAGATTCATTATTGAGCACTAAATGATAGTAGGCTCCTGTACCACCATTTGGCGAAACAAACGGTTGCACAACTGTACCGTTGTACTCAATTGTAGCCGGGTTAAAATCAGCACGGAAAGTACCGTTATTGACAAATGCCCCATTCACCCGGATAGTGCTTCCACTTTCTGGTGTAAGCGTTGCTCCATTGGCTACAGAAAGGTTATAAAACTGATTAATACCTGCTATAGTTGCATTGGTATTGGTAAATACAACCGTACTGGTACCTGCGTTGAAGGTTCCGTTATTAATCCATGAGCCAAGGATGGTATTACCCCCTTGTGTTGGTCCGCCATTAATAGTTATGGTTTTATCACCACCATTCATAACGCCGCCATTTTCAATAACCAACGAACGGATAGTAATATCATTGGGCAAATTAGGATCGTGTGGAGTAATGGATGCATTGGGAATAATGACATCATCATCAGGACCTGGCACCACACCGCCATTCCAGTTGCTTGCTACATTCCAGTTGCTTGCACCCGGTACTGCACCGAGCCATGTAAAGTTATTGGTAGTATTTGCCTGATTGACAGACCAGTATTTTGCAAACGTACCCGCTTCATATGCAGTACTATCACACAAATAGGTAACAGAGTGACCAGACAATGCAATCCATCTTTCCGCTAAGCTTTGCGATGTTTTGCCATGCATGTGCGGTGTAATACCACCGTAAGGAATATGATGATCCCACAGCACCAACTTATTCTCGTTACCTATATCATTGCCATGCACTTCAGACTCCAGATAGCGGAGTTTAACGGTAAATGTATTGGTAGTAGTACCGCCTGCACGTATAATTTGATAATGCCTGTTTACAGAAGTATCAATCAAATGATACGCCGCTCCCACTTTGGTTATAAATGTAATAGAAGATGGCAACGTACCGTTGTTAGAAAAAGTAATACTGTTGCTCGGATGTCCGAAACTATACTCAACACCTGCTACTATGGTACTGCGTCTTACTTTGCCTGTTACATCGCCAGTACCAACGGTGGTAGCAGATGCACCCAAATCAAGTATATAAGAATTCAGTTTGTTGTAATAATTATTCAAAGGTGTAGCCAAGCCGGTTGAGTCAGGACTTGTTCTGCTGCTTACAGTAGCATAATCTGCGTAGTCAATCGTCATTTCTAAACTACCTCTATTGGCAGCCGGGTTATTGCTCAATGAAAGTTGATTACTGACAGCAATATTACCCGAAGCTTTTGCACCACCTGTGGCATTACTAATGGCTAAGTTATAGAAACTACCACCCACAGCTGTTTGTGGTGAAGTACTTACTGAACCATTGTAATCCACTTTACCTGTACCAGTCCAATTGGCATTGGCAGGCAATGGAGTGGCACTCATAGATTGTGTTTGCAGCAATCCATTCAACGTGATAGCAGTAGGTGTTCCCGTCATGGAAGCAGTGGTCATGTCCAATACTTCACCAGCATTTACATTCAACGTTCCATTCACCACTACATCATTGGCTATGCTGGTTGTATTATTACCAGTAGTAGCAACGCTGAAATTATTCAGCACGTTGGACACGCCGGGTTGTGTTTGGTCAAAGCTCAGGGTTCTGTTTACTGTACCTTCTACAATAAGGTTACTTGTACTACCACCTGTAATACCGCCAGCAACCGTATTAATAATACTGGATGCATTTTTAATAGTTAGTGTATTACTACCAATAGACAGTTTACCATTGGTAATGGCAAGCCCTGCTGCACTTGTAGTATTTACCAACGTTAAATTACTTGCCAGCGATACAACGCCCGTTGTATTGATGCCTAACTTTTTCAACGCATTACCATTTGTTACTACCTGATCGAAGCTCAATGTCGGAGAGGCATTTCCTGTTACTTCTATGGTTGCATTTGTGCTACCCGTTAATCGGCCGGCAACAGTATTTACCACACTACCCTGCAGGGTAAGCGTATAGTTCGATAAAGACAATTTTCCATTCGATTGAAAAGAAAGCGTGTTGGCTACCGTAAGGTTTCCAGCCAATGTTACTTGTGCATTATTGGTTGTATTAATCACTAATCCGCCAAGCGTAGAAGAAGCAAAAGTAGCTCCTGAAATGAGTTGCGGACTTGCAGCCACAAGCTCCAACGTACCTGCAGTTGCATCGCAAGTACCGTTGTTGGTAATGGTACCGCCAAGCTTTAATGTGCCGGTAATGGTACATGTTGCACCGGTTGCTATATTCAGGTTGAGTACTTCAGCGGTTGTGCCGGTAATGTTTGGATAGTTGGTTAATCCTGCCGGAATAACAGCAGTGAGATTATTGGTAAGATTGGGTACCACGCCACTTGCCCAGTTACCGGTTTTAAACCAATCTGTATCTACGGCACCAGTCCAGTTGGCAGCCGAAATCATGTAGTAAGCCATTTGGTTTTCATCCATGGATTGCCGTTCGTTATCGGGCAATGCAGTTGCATACAAAACGGCTTCACTTACCGTACCATGAAAATAAGTACCCGTAGGGCCATAATAGCCGATGCTATACAAACCTAAATCCCGCATGTGAGCACCAGCACCAGACACTTTGGTATCAATTGTGTTATTATTGACAATCAATTTGCTTCTGTCAATTAAAGTTTTTACGGCAGTGTGTACTTCTAAATTGGTAGATGGCGTAACCGTAAAGTCCTGATCATTACTATACTGAGCCACCGTAAAAACAGAATAACTTCTGTATCCATAATGGTGTACTGAATTTATTGGACCTGTATGCCCCGTAGTAGACATTACAAAACTGTACTGGCTACCGGGCATGATGGTTTCCGACGTTACATTATTGACCGTGTACAACGTGTTCGCCAGATAATCGGCCGGCTTATCCGTCCATAAATACATTTGTAAAGCCCTGTCGAACAGTACGGTTTGCCTGCCATTTTTCACATCTGGTACACCGGCATTTACCAATCTGGGCAGGCTGGTTGTTTCTTTCACCTGTGTCAGGTTTCTGCCATATCCACTTTGATCATACCATGTTCTTACAAACACACTTGCTGCATTGTAAAAGCTGCTAAAGCTCATACTGCCATCGGTAGTTTTAAACGCCTGGCTGCTTACAACTGCTCCGGCCTTTGTACTCAGGGTTAATGAAGTAGCCGATTCTATACTGGCAATACGACCAATAGTAATGTTGTTACTGATCAGCATTTTACCAACCTGCAATTGTGTAAAATCGGTGCCACTACCTGTTACAGTTACACCGGTGCTTTTGAAGCTCACATTGCTGGCTGCTACTGCTGTCAATGCATCCACTATCAAATCATTATCATCAATAATCTGTAATACAGTTCCCAGGTAAGCATTGCTGTTGTTGAACAATCTGTCGCCAACTTGCAATTCGCTGGTAAATGCAGTGCCTGTACCCGTTACAGGCGCATTCCTTGTTTTAAAATTCACCCTGGTATTTGCCATCATGGCACCATTACGCAGTGTCAAACTGGTATTACTGCCAATAGATTTTACCACACCAATAAATGCGTTTCCGGTTGTGTACAATACATCTCCGGGAGCCAGCTCCGTTAAAAAACTAGTGCCTGTGCCTGATACCGATGTATTGCCAACATTTGTTCTGATAACACCTGACCTCGATGTACGCACCGTTATGCTTCCCGTTTTCGACTCACCTGTACTAATGTTGCCAACAGCATTACTACCAAGTGATGTTGCCACTGTAATGCCCGGCTGCAATATCACTACGCTGTTGCTGGTAATATCATTGCCATCAAAGTACAGCAAGCCTTCTGCCAAATCGGTTGTTCGTCGTATTTGCATAACGGGCCCGTTGTAATCGCTACTTAGCTTACGTACACTAAATGCCAACTGAGCAGTTGAACCACCGTTTAAACTGAGTAAATCAAGGTTGTTTTGGGCGAAGCTGCAAAGCGACAGCAGTAAGTAACTGCTTATGCCTAAAATCTTTTTCATACAAGATTCATTTTGACTAGGGTAATTAGCCAAGCGGCACAAGGGGAATAAACTACATCATTGAAAAACCAACAATGATGGTAATGAGGTTTTGTACTAAGCGTTGCAAAACGTCAAGAAGAAAACAACAGGTGTAAAGTTCAGGTGCAAGCACAGCGGCCATCTATGACTTTCGTCATGCTTTCTTGAGTGAACCTTGTAGTCATTTTTTTACGAAACTGTAAAAGTATGTTTACCACAGGGGTAAAGGAGAATACAGAGAGGCGTATGCAAACCTTTATTGAATCACCGGGGCCTAAAAGAAGTAAGGAGCAATGTACGTGGTTATCAGATGCTACTCCGGCTTTGAGTGTCACCCCTCACCACTTCCTTATTTCTTGTTCTCCTGTTCCTCATTCATCTTTAGATCTAAATTTTTCCCATCGCCTGCAGTCCGTAAAAAATGCTGCTCACATGCAGCGATTGAATGATCTCATTGTTGCGCAGCATATGCAGCAATTCGTCTGTTGTTACCAGCAGCACTTCCAGTTCTTCGTTGTCGTCGAGGGAGATGTTGTGGGTGGCTGTGCAACCGGTGGCGAGGTAGCAAAACAAGCGGTTGTTTTGCGTAGCCGGATTGGTAGCCACAATACCTGTTTGTACAATCTCATTGCAGCTATAACCTGTTTCTTCCAGCAATTCGCGGCGGGCTGCTTCCAGCGGATTGGTTTCATGTGCATCCATAATGCCGCCCGGCAGTTCTATGCTGAATGTGCCGAGTGCATAGCGGTATTGCTTCACCAAAATCACTTTACCATTGGTGGTTACGGGCAATACATTTACCCAGTTGCTATACTCCAGCACATAGTATGGCTCCATGGTATCACCATTGCCTTTCTGCACTTTATCGGCACGAAACTTAAACCATTTTTCTTCGTGCAGGTAACGGCTACTGATGTGCTGCCAAGGCTTCAAATCACTCATAATACACTGTATTTTTTTGTAACCACCGCCCGAAGATAAAGGCAGTAATACAATAAATAAGGCTGAATAAAATGGCACTCACCTGTGCCAAACATTACGCAAACGTTGGCATGACTCCTCTCATATTTTAGCCGACACACAGCAGGTATTTTTGTACTCATGAACGAAACATCCACCGGCAATGGCACACTATCTCCGGATAAAATTGCCAGCGTATTTTACAAAAGCGGATTCATTAAAGCGCAGTTTTCTACAAGCCAGTTTTTTGTGTATGCTTTGTTGGGCGGTGCTTTTATCGCCCTTGGTGGTTTGCTGGCCTTGTTTGTAAGTGGCGGCATGCCTACGGTTGCAGCAACTGCACCAGGCATTACCAAATTTATTGCCGGCGCATTGTTTCCTATCGGATTGGTATTAGTGATCATTGCCGGAGGCAGTTTGTTTACCAGCGACTGCGCCGTATTGCCTTACGCATTGTGGCAACAAAAACTCTCGCTTGGCACAGCAGGCAGAATTGCCGTGGTTGGCTACTTCGCCAATTTTGCCGGGGCGTTGCTGGTGGCATGGCTATTGGCAGTGCAAACCGGCACACTCACCGCAGAGCCCTGGCGAACATCGGCTATTAACCTTGCCCTGCACAAAACGCACAGTTCATTTTGGACGGTATTTGCAAAAGGCATTGGTGCAAACATGATGGTTTGCCTGGCGGTATGGATGGCCTATGCATCCGATAGAATCAGTGGCAAAGTCATATTAATATGGATGCCTGTAATGGCATTTGTAGCACTGGGCTGGGAGCACAGCATTGCTAATATGTTTTTTATTCCTACCGCCATGATGCTGGGTGCCCCCATTAGCCTCACCGATTTTTTGTGGCACAATCTGGTACCTGCTACGCTGGGCAATATAGCTGGCGGCATGTTGCTGGTAGCACTACCCTATTATTTTTTGTATGGAAAAAAACAAAGTAAAACAGCCGACACTTTTCCTGAAATACACACCAACAACAAACACACCCACACCGCAAAAAAGAATACTGAAAAACCGGTTCAACTCAATTAATTCCAAACAGTTATAATAATTTCTGATTAACTGATTTGAATCACCTTTTTCGCTTTTTTGCATAGGTATTTTTGATACATCAAATGTAAGGCCACCAACGATTCGCCTTTGCTGAAACACAAGCTCCGCTTGTATCAGCTGCATTTATTCCACAGCAATTGCCTGCCATTATTTTATCACCAGTCTGTGGTGCGTTGTATTATTTTTACAATTTTCTGCAGGCAATTATTGAAAGATTAAAATATATGGACGCAATTATTTCCACCCCCGCTCCGTTTGCCACCGGCCGTTGGCAGCAACACATCGACGTTAGAGATTTTATTCAGCAAAACCTGACACCCTACACCGGTGATGCCAGCTTTTTGGAAGGCCCTACAAAAGCCACGCAACAACTGTGGCAGCTTTGCCTCGATGCCCTCAAAGCAGAAAGAGATAATGGTGGCTGTTTGAGTATTGATACCGATACCATCAGCACTATTACCAGCCATGCACCCGGATACATCAATCGGGATTTGGAAAAAATTGTAGGCCTGCAAACCAACCAGTTATTGCGTCGTGCCATGAAGCCCTTTGGTGGCTTTAGAGTAGTAGATGGTGCGGTAAAAGAAAAAGGCCAACAGGTAGCACAGCACGTTCGGGAAGTATTTGAATATGTAAAAGACCACAACTCAGCTGTGTTTCAGGCATACGACCCCGAGATTCTGGCCTTTCGCAGCAAAGGCGTACTTACCGGCCTGCCCGATAACTATGCCCGTGGCCGCATTATTGGCGACTACCGCCGCCTGGCACTCTACGGCGCCAATGCTTTGATAGCTGCCAAAAAAGCCGACAAACTGGCCATTGATGGTGAATTGACAGAACACACTATCCGGCTGAGAGAAGAAGTATCCATGCAGATAAAAGCTCTTGAAGACATGAAAGCCATGGGCGCCATGTATGGTCTTGATTTGAGCCGCCCCGCACAAAACGCACAGGAAGCTGTGCAGTGGGTGTATATGGCTTACTTGGCTGCTGTAAAAGAGCAAGATGGTGCCGCTATGTCGCTGGGCAATGCTTCTGCATTCTTAGACATCTATATTGAAAGAGACTTACAGGCTGGCCTGATAACTGAAGCCGAAGCACAAGAACTGGTAGATCATTTTGTAATGAAGCTGCGCATGATACGCCACCTGCGCCCCGGTGCTTACGATGATATTTTTGGCGGCGATCCTACCTGGGTAACAGAAGCCATAGGCGGACAACTCGCCGATGGCAGAACCAAAGTAACCAAAACAGCTTTCCGCTTTTTGCAAACGCTGTACAACCTTGGCGCTTCGCCAGAGCCCAACCTTACCGTGCTGTGGAGCAATCAACTGCCCGAAGGTTTCAAAGCCTTTTGTGCTCAGGTAAGTATTGATACCAGCAGCATACAATACGAAAACGATGATATGATGCGGGAGTGCCGCGGTACCGATGACTATGGTATTGCCTGCTGTGTATCGCATCAGGAAATTGGCAAACGCATTCAGTTTTTTGGAGCCCGTACCAACCTGGTAAAAACATTGCTTCTGGCACTGAATGAAGGCCGCGAAGAAAAAGAAGGCACCACACTGCTGAAAGGAATAGCCCCACTCGAAGGCGAGTATCTCGACTATGAAGCCGTGATGGCAAATTTCAAAAAAAGCATGGATGAAGTGGCAAGGGTGTATACCAAAGCCATGAACATCATCCACTACATGCACGATAAATACTATTACGAAAAAGCACAGCTGGCACTCATAGATACCGACCCCGGCATAGACATTGCCTACGGTGCCGCCGGCATTTCCATCATTGCCGATTCGCTGAGTGCTGTTAAGCATGCTAAAGTAAAAGCCATCCGCAATGAGGCTGGCTTAACCGAGGGTTTTGAAGTAACCGGCGACTACCCCATGTTTGGCAATGACGATGACCGCGTAGACCAGATTGCCTGCGAAATAACCGATTACTTTTTTGCCGCATTGCGCAGCCACAAAACCTACAAAAACGCTACGCATACCATGAGCCTGCTCACCATCACCAGCAATGTGATGTATGGTAAAATGACCGGTGCTACACCCGATGGCCGCCTGGCCGGCGAACCTTTTGCACCCGGTGCCAACCCCATGCACGGCCGCGATGTAAATGGTGCTATTGCATCGCTGAACTCTGTAGCAAAATTTGATTACAACAGCGCCATGGATGGCATTAGCAACACCATGAGTTTGGTACCAAAAAGCCTGGGCCACAACAAAGCCGCACAGGTAGAAAACCTCACCGATTTACTCGACGGTTACTTTGCTAAAAAAGGCTTTCACCTGAATGTAAATGTGCTGGACCGCGATATGCTCATGGATGCTTACGAGCACCCCGAAAAATATCCGCAGCTCACCATTCGTGTGTCGGGTTATGCTGTCAATTTTTCCCGCCTCTCTAAAAATCATCAGCTGGAAGTAATTACCCGCACCTTCCACGAAAACATGTAATTGCTTGCCATAGCATAACTGTAATGCAGGTGTTGGTTACTTACACCAACACCTGCAATTAGTTATGTTTGTACTTCACTAAACGGAAAAATCATCCCCAGCCAATGGTTGCTGCACATCATTTACGCATACATAGCATAGAAAGTTTTGGTACACACGATGGGCCGGGCATTCGCCTCGTCATTTTTGCACAGGGCTGCCAGTTCAGGTGCCTGTACTGCGCCAACCCCGACACCTGGGACCCACACGGCGGCAGAGAAATGCACATTGATGAAATAGTACAACTGGCTATTAGTCAGCGGCCGTTTTTTGGTAAGCGGGGTGGCGTTACCATTTCTGGTGGCGAGCCCACTTTACAACGGGTAGTATTACTCGAACTGTTTCAACAATTGCATGCAGCGGGCATCAACACTGCCCTCGATAGCAATGGCCGCTTACTCAACGATGAAGTAAAAGCCCTGCTGGCTGAAACCGATTATCTGTTATTAGATGTAAAACACATCAACGACGACTGGCACAAACAACTGACCGGTGTAAGCAACGAAAGTGTGCTGCAAGTAGCTGCCTACCGCGAACAAACCGGCAAAGAAATGTGGCTACGCTATGTACTGGTGCCGGGCTGGAGCGACCAACCCGAATACCTGCACCAACTGGGCAGGCATTTTGCCCATTACAAAAGCATAAAAAAGCTGGAGATACAACCCTACCACCGCCTGGGGGTTCATAAGTGGGAAGTGCTGAATATGCCTTACCAACTCAACGATGTGCCGCCGCCCACCCAAACCCAGCTGAACGAGGTGGCAACAATCTTCAGGCAATACTTTACAGAGGTGGTCATTAACTAACGAATGCAGCTGTATGCAGTTACCAACCTTGCCTTTGGCGAAGGCTGGTAATATGCGCCACATGATGGCGGCCATGCCACGCATACATGCCCAGCAAATGCCAGAGGGTATGTTGCTGCTGCGTGGCCGAATGCACATAGGTTTTTTGCCACTGCTCCGGTGTTACCGCTTTCAGCAGCACGTACATGCGTTGGTGCAGCGCATGGAGTAACGTCAGCGCATTGTTGATGGGCAGCTGCGCATCGGCCATGAGTACCCAGTCGTTTTCTTCGTAGGCTTTTACGGTGGGGTTGTTTTCGCTGAGGGTGAGCTTCATGCGGCACAGCGCATTGATGTGGCTATCGCATACATGGTGCACCACCTGATGCACCGTCCAGCCGCCATCGCGGTAAGGGGTATGCAACTGCGCTGCATCTAGGTTTTCGATGGCCGCCTCCAGCAGATTGGGCAGCTGGGCAATATCAATGAGCCACTCACGAAGCTGTGCCTCCGAAAAAGGCTGTGGCGTATACTGGCCGATGGGATAACGTGGGTCCATGGAGTAAATGTAAGGGATGGGTTGGGAAATACGTAACAATACAGCATGTATAACCGGGTGGATTGTACTAATAACAATACAAATTGTATAACGCAATGGTGTTGATTATCAATGATGTTTCGTTAGGCCTTTTTTGAAAACAGTAGCATATATTTATGTGTTACCGGCAAGCTTAACACGACCATGAAACAAATTCTTACTCTCTTTTCTTTAATCATTTTTGGACAAAATTGTTTTGCTCAAACAGCAAACAATACTGACCGACACAATGACAAGAATATTTATTTTCAAGCATTAAAACAATATCTTGACTTTAGAGCGACCGACACTTTCTATTCTAAGCTAAAACACATTGACACACTTTACATTTATAAGGACTCAAAGACAACTGACAGTTTGCTTGAAAATATTGGTACGACAAAAATCATTATGGTTGATGACCCATACACTTTCATTAAAAATAGAAATGACAAAGGCATAACTCTTTATAGCATTTTTCCATTGGACTTTGAAAAAGAAGAATTTTGGGTTTCATTTGTACCGTTTAGTGTGTCAATTGATAAGAAAAGAAAACAAGGACTTTTATTTTCTAATCCAGGTAGTTATAAAGTTGTCTTTAAGTATGACAAAGGACAATTTTTGTTTGTTAGACTTGAAGACCACGGCATATGACAAGCCAGCCGGTAACATGGGGTTTTAGCGTAATTGCGGCAGGACAATCTATATTTCATCAGTTGCACATATCTCAGCTTTGGTTGCCGGGCGGACTGTTCAACTTTGAACTTTAATTCTTAACATCAGCTAAACAAATAAATCGTCTGTGGTTCCGGCGGACGGAATTCTATTCCGCAACTACGCAAAGCCCCGGGCGTTGCATGCAATTTTAAATGGCAATTACTCTTCGACATAAAGATTTGACAATAGAAATATTTGACGACTCTGCTTTTACTCAAACACCAGACAGCCAGCTCTTCGGGATTTATAATCCCGAAGCCGTATCGTCGGATTTGTAATCCGCAAATGCAAACAGCAATATGTTCGGGATGGCAAATCCCGAACAGCGAGTCATCAAAATACATCCCCCTCGCCTTTCATCATTTCCCCCTTTCCTTTCCGGCAATCAAGTCCTAGTTTTAGCCATCACTAAAACAACCACGCTATGCCGGCCATACATCCGCACATCAATTTCAATGGCAATGCCGAAGCGGCATTTACTTTTTACCAATCGGTATTTGGCGGCAGCTTTAGCAGCCTGGTCCGTTTTAAAGACATGGCCGGTGCCGGTTTTCCCGTGGCCGACCATGAGGCGCATAAAATAATGCACATTGCTTTGCCCATTGGTCCGCAGCACCTGCTGATGGGCAACGATGTACCCGAAATGCTGGGCACGGTAAATGAAAGGGAGCACCGCAGCAAAATTGTCATCAGCGCCACCAGTAAAGAAGAAGCCGAGCGGTTGTTTCATGGCTTGTCGGCCGGTGGCAGCATCGAAATGCCCCTCGACCAAAGCCCCTGGGGTTCTTATTTTGGCATGTTCCGCGATACATATGGCATTGAGTGGATGGTGGAGTTTGCGGGGAATGATGAATGATGAATGATGAATCAGGAATGAGGAATGAGGAATGAGGAATGACTGCGGAAGACGGTACATCCCCACTCTTCGGGATTTGCAACCCAACGTAGCGGAATTACAACGCTCAAACAGCGAGTAGAGCCGGGAGGTGTGAAAGCATGCATTCAGCAAATGTGTTTTCCGAAAAAACGGATTCAGTAGTATATTGTACAGTAGTTACCCTGAAAAAATGTACGCTGTTGAAAGTGTTGTGCATCTGAAGTAGCTACGTCACAAATCTGTATCTGTTGGCGATTCGCTTACAACAATTCTGAACCTGAAAAACATCAACCCTGTGAAACACAAACTTAAAAAAATGGCAGTATCGGGAATTGTAATCATTGCAGGCTACTTCATTGTCGGACTCATCATTCATCATTGGGTATTTCCAACCAAAACCCCAGACCTCGCCGACTATTTCAAAGTGGGGCAATCGTTTCATTCAAAACTTGAGGGGCTTTCCCAAACAATTGTAAAAGCAGAAAATGGTTTGCTTACCACCGACATAACTATACAAGCCAAATCAAATGGCCCTGTAGCACATGTTCACGAAAACTTCGAGGAGACTTTTGTTGTAAAAAAAGGGACACTTTCAATGCTCTATGGCAGCGAGATAAAAAGAATTACAGCTGGACAAACAATTGTGATCCCCAAAAACACAGCACATAAACCATTTAATGAGACAGATTCTACTGTTGTAGTAGCGAGTGTAATGCCGTTGGAATTTGCCTATTGTCTTTCTCAGATTTATCCGTTTTGGGACGAAAATGAAGCCAACGCAAAACCGCCAAAAGTGTTATTGCAACTGGCAGTATTTGGTAGCAAATTCGATTCATACCCAACAGCAGGCGCACCACCAAAACCAGTATTAAAAACATTGACATTTTTACTGGCCCCAACTGCAAGACTTTTGGGATACAAAAATTACAATGAACATTACAGACCAAAGTAGAAAAACAAGCTGAACAGAATTTATAAACAATAAAAAGGCCCTGCACAAGTAACTACTTTGTACTTATGCAGGGCTTATTTATTCTCTACGCTGTTACTTCAATATCAACTTTTCTTGTTCGGCCTTGCCTGCGGCAGATACAAATTCAATTACATACACACCACGTGGATAGCTGGCTACCGGCAGGTCGAGCAGATTGCCCGCCACCTTGCTGCT
>JADLHL010000022.1 GCA_020848815.1 Chitinophagaceae bacterium
ACAGCTTCGATCAAGCTGCAGCAATACCGCAACAACGACATCAGCTATGCGGTAACCACTGCAGGTAAGCCACAGTTTGCTGTACTCAGCGAAATTTATTACAGCCGTGGTTGGAATGCCTACGCCGATGGCAAACAAGTACCCATTGTAAAAACCAACTACGTACTCCGCGGTGTAGCATTACCAGCCGGCACTCAAAAGTTGGAGTTGAAGTTTGAGCCTGAGAGTTATAAAATGGGCTCAAGCATCACCACCATTACTTCTGCTATTGTTTTAGTGCTGTTATTGCTAGGTTTGTACATGCAATATTTTAGAAAAAGAAGCGAATCATAAATACATGAACGCAACAAAAAGGCTGGATGCTACCATTAGCATCCAGCCTTTTTTATGTTGTTGATTGACTACAACACTTTATAAAAGAAAGGTTGCTTTTGAATGATGGTTATCACAAAAGGCAACAAGCGCCATACATTTTTTGTGTATCCCCATGTTTGTTTGAGCTGATTAAATCCTCCCAAAAAAGAATGTAAAAAAGCAATGGGTAACCCCATAATACTTGCCAGTAAATGAATGCTGAGATGCAATAGAAACCAGTGCAACCCAAACTGCTTTCTGATGCGCACCATCATAGACAACAGTAGCTGAAAACCCTTTTTATCAGACAGGTTGCTGTACGCATTGGTCTTTGATTGAAAAGCAGTGTTTGCCGAAGCGCCTTCCAGATGCGTCACCCGCAAATCGCCATACAAACAGAGCTTACCAAACTGCTGCAAGCGGCCACACCACTCGCTTTCTTCATGGTATAAAAAAAAATCTGAATCAAGTGGCCCTGCTTTGCGAATGGCCGACATTTTCACCATTAAAAAGGCACCGCTAATCCAATCCACTTCAGTGGCTGAAACAGCTTCTGCAATGCTTGGTTTCTTTACCCCAATTTGCATAGATAGCCAACGCAGCACCCGGCCGAAATAAGGAATGGCCATTAAAAAATTAAGCCCTCCTGTCAGGTTAAAACTCCCGCTGACCTGTGGGCTCCCATCTGCATATTCAAGTTGCACACCAGCAGCAATCAATTCATCTTTTTGTTGCAATCTTTCGAAGCAATGACCAATGGCATTTTGCCGAATGATGGTATCTGTATTCAACAACAATACTGTTTCGCTCTTGGCCATAGCAATGCCTGCATTGTTGGCTCTGGCAAATCCTTCGTTGGCTGGTAATGCCTGGTATCTAATCTGCGGAAATGATTGAAGCAACCGATTGGCTGCACCATCTTGCAGGCTATTGTCTATCAATATGATTTCATACTCCACCCCTGCTGTTTCCTGCACAATGCTTTGCACACAATTGTACATGAATGCACCAGAGTGGTAGTTGACTAATATGATGGATAAAGCGGGCTGCAATTCGTAAAGATTAACCGAATAATTGAGTAAAAAACAGCTGAACAGTCTTCGCCGTTTGCAATGCAAAACGCATGAGGCCTTTTACCGGCACGTACAATAAAGTCGTAAGCCATTGACGAAATGAAACCTTGCGCAAGAGTTGCATGTAATGCGCATACTTTACTGTATGGCCTTTGTTGACCATGTAATGCACACTCAGTTTGCGCAATAGTAAAGCATAATCATCGGGCTGTATTTTCTTCGAGAGTGCATCCAGTTGTTTTTCAATCACCAACTTTTGCAATACCGCTACATAAGGCATGAACCGCCCGGTGAGTGATGCAGGATGAAACCGGTAATAATACAAATCGGCCCGCTGCAAATAGCAATATTGAAACTGCACAAATCCACGCAGGAAGAAATCGTAATCTTCAATCATGAACATGGCAGGATCGTAGCCCTTCAGCACTTGTTGCATGTTGTGTTTGTACAAGAAGCAACCGCCGCATCCTTTCCATGTGGCCACCAGCTGGTTCACATCACCCATTTGCCATATGCCAGTTACTTTTCCATCATCATCTATCAGGGTTTCATCGGCATACACCAGTGTTGCAGCTGGCTGCTGTTGCAATGTTTCCAGCATTACTGCCAATGCATCTTTGCTGTAATAATTATCATCGGATGTCCAAGTGAAATATTCACCATTGGCCAAACCGAACCCCTTGTTCAGCGACATGGGCAACTTCAGGTTTTGCTCGTTGCTTACCACCCTGATGCGCTGATCCTTTTCGGCAAAAGCATTCGCTATCTCTAATGTATTGTCTGTAGAACAATCGTTGATGATAATGAGCTCCCAATGCGGATAGGTTTGTGCCATGCAGCTTTCAATGGAAGTAGCCAAATACCTGGCGCCATTGTAGGTGGGCAGCACTATAGAAATCAACGCTGGATTGCTCATGCCAATTGGGCTTTTACAAACTGAACAATGGTTTGAGAAGTGGTACCATCGCCATAAGGATTTACAGCATTGGCCATGGCGGCGTAAGCTTCATGGTCATGCAATAATTTTCTGGCTTCGGTTAAAATCACATCTGGATTGGTACCCACCAATTTTGCGGTGCCGGCAGCAATGCCCTCTGTACGTTCCGTTACTTCCCGCATTACCAATACAGGTTTACCTAAGGTTGGTGCTTCTTCCTGCACACCTCCAGAGTCCGTTAATATCAAATAGCTGGCATGCATCAACCAAATCATGGCAGGATAATCAACCGGTTCTATCAAGTGAATGCGAGGATGGTTGCCCAGCAACCGAAAGACCGGCTCACGAACATTGGGATTGAGATGTACAGGATATACCATTTGCACCTCCTCATTTTCTTCCACCAGTTGTAACAATGAACGACAGATATCTTCAAACGCCTGCCCAAAGCTTTCACGTCGGTGACCCGTCACCAAGATCATTTTTTTGCTGGCATCAATAAAGGAAAAACGTGCTGCCAATGCCTTGTCATCCTTCACTTTTTCCAAGCCCATGAGTAGAGCATCAATCACGGTGTTGCCTGTCAGCAATACCTTTCCGTGAATATCCTTGTGTTGCAGATTTTCCACCGCCAATGGTGTGGGTGCAAAATGCCAATCTGCAATTTGTCCAATGAGTTTTCTGTTGATCTCTTCCGGAAACGGCGAGTAATGATTACCACTCCGCAAGCCGGCTTCCAGGTGTGCTACCGGAATTTTTTTATAGAAAGCTGCCAGCGCTCCGGTAAAGGCAGTGGTGGTATCTCCCTGTACAATCACCAAATCTGGCTGCATGTCATCCAACACTTTTTCCAAGCCCAGCAATGCATCGGCAGTAATATGAAACAGTGTTTGATTCGGCTTCATCATGTTCAGGTCGGCATGCACAGGCAGGCCAAAAAAATCAATCACCTGATCCAGCATCTGGCGGTGTTGTGCTGTCAAACACACCAAGGGTTCGCACCAATCATTTTCTTGCTGAAAGGCTTTTACCAGCGGTGCCATTTTAATGGCTTCAGGTCTGGTGCCGAATATGAACAGGATTTTTTTCTTCATGCTATTACTTCATCTATTTGCTACTTCGATTGCCGGGCAGCAACTATTTTTTCTAATTGTGTGAGTAGTGTTTGTCCCGGATGAGGGTCGTACAAATGCGTGGCTTTTTCGTGTGCCATTTGCCCGATGCGGGCCCATTCGTGTTGTCGTTGCCACGCCCTTTGCAAGGCATCGCTCAGGCAATGAATAGAAGATGCCGCAGCAATAAAACCATCTACATTATCATTGATCCATTCAGTGTGTCCGCCTACATCAGTAGCCAGCACCGGCCTGCCGCAAAGCATGGCTTCTACCACCGCCAGTGGCATGCCTTCCATTACGGATGGCATCAGCAACAAATGGTTCTGCGACCAAAGTTGCCGAATATCGGCCACCCTGCCATGAAAACTGATTTTTTCGGCAATGCCATACATAGCAGCCAATTGCTCAAGATAAGGTTGGTCCATGCCCTGGCCATACACGTTGAGGTGCCAGGGCAATTGTTTCCAAGTTGTTTGTGCCAGCGTTTGTAACATCGTATCCTGGCCTTTGTGCATCACCAGCAGGTTGCCCACCATGGCCAGTTGCACTACGCCTTTTTGAAATGGAGGAAAAGGCAACGCTGTGATGTCCGGCATATTTACAGGATTGCGAATGATGCTGCTGTTGTGCAACGAAACCGCCAATGCCTTTTGCGTATTTTGTTTGCTGCGTTCACTTACAAAAAAACAATGCGCTGCTTGCTGAAAAAAATCAGCTAACTGATTTCGCCTATGCGGATGCAAGACGGCATTGTGCTCAGGCAAAAAATGAGACAGTATAATTTTTGTAGCAGTCGTTGTTTTCCACCAATGAAAAAGTTGCGGATGTTCGATGGCTGAAAAAGTAGTGCCATTGTAAAAAACAACATCAGGCTTTTCATCCATCAATGATTGAAATGGATTACGCCATTGGCTTTGCAACAGCAAGCCTGCTTTTTTCAATTGTCGTTTCCAGGAAGCCTCCTGCTTTGGCACATACCCCTTTCTGTATGCCAGCTTCAACCCCTTTGCCTGCAAGGCTTTTACTTTAAGTGCTTGCTGAGGGAAACGTAAGGTACAATACAACACTTCATGCCCTTGTTGCAAGGCTATTTCGGCCATGCTGGCCCATAGCTCTTCGCTGCCACCCCAAGGTTCGTGTATGACTGAAATGATACCGATTTTCATACCTGTGTTTTTACTTTTTTCTGGCCAACACCAAGTTGTTCAGGTATAAATCGTTGGAGGAAGGCAGCACCGCATTACATAACCATGCAGCTGCGTTCATGGTGCTATTGAAAAATAATCTTGCACCACTTCTTATCACAGGAATATTGCGCAGCTTGTACAATACATGTAAGTTCCAATAGGTAATGCGCATTTGCCAGAGTGCTTGCACAGCGGTACCCAGTTTTTCTTGCTGTACTACTTCAAACCCATGCTGCTGTAGTAAATGCCGGATGGCAAAGGAAGTATATCTGGCAAAATCGTTGGGTTGCTCATGCTCACAAATAGCAAAGGGGCAAGTGATGAGCATTTGCCCGCCAGGCTTCAGTACCCGGTTCAATTCATCAAGCATCTCCGGCAGGTTAAATACATGTTCGAAAACTTCCGTTGAAAAAATGCTGTCGAAACTATGGTTATCAAATGGCAACGTTTTGCCATCATAGTACACATCAATTTGTTCGTTGCTGTGGTCGTGCCCTTCTCCTTGAAAATCTACGCCAATGTATTCATCTACCGAAAACAAAGACCGGTAAGGTTTGGCGCCGCAGCCAAAATCGAGCAGCTTTCCCTTCAATGCCGGGGCATGTTTTATGACAGCCTCGAGCAGCAATTTTCTGGTAATCCATGTGGGGGAAGCTATGCCCGGATTGAAAGCCTCTGGAACCGATGATATAGCGACGGGAGAATTCATGAGGGCCAAAACTAACGATTCCATTAATTTGCCCGAAAATCAGGCAATTCAATGGTTATCAAACTCGCCAATAAAGTGCTGGGGAAACTCGGCTTTGTGATTACAAAAAAACAAATTGAAGAACCCGTAGCAGGCGATATGATGGGCGATGAACCTTTTATGGAGTTGTACCAACAGGTAAAACCCTATACCATGACCAGCCCCGAAAGGCTGTATGCATTGCATAAAGCAGTGATCTATACCATTGAAAAAAACTTGCCCGGCGACTTTGTAGAATGCGGCGTGTGGCGGGGCGGCAGCAGTATGATGATTGCCCTTACGTTGAAACAACTGGGCGTACAAAACAGGCACCTGTACCTCTACGACACCTTTGAAGGCATGAGCGAACCCACCGACGCCGACAAAGACATATCGGGTAGCGATGCAGCGCAACTCTTGGCCACACACAACAAAACGGCCGGCATATGGGCCTTTGCCGATTTACAAGATGTACAGCAAAACATGCAACTGACCTGCTACCCTGCTGCAAATATTCATTACGTACAAGGCAAGGTGGAAGATACCATTCCGGCAACTATACCAGCCGCTATTGCGCTGCTTCGACTGGATACCGATTGGTATGAAAGCACAAAACATGAATTGATTCATTTGTACCCTTTGCTGGCTCCGCAAGGAGCACTCATCATCGACGACTTTGGCCACTGGCAGGGAGCCAAAAAAGCTGTGCTGGAATATTTTGACAAACAGCCTGTGCTGCTGAACAGGATTGATTATACCGGTAGAATTTTGATAAAAACAACTGCATAAAAAACGCTAAGCGGAACGATAGCCCTGTCTGATTGATGCCATTGCAAATCCGAAAGACTTAGCAGAGCTAAACTTACGATGACTTTAATTCATCATCTCCACTTGCGAATTACGTATCAAGTTTTTTTGCACCTGGTAAAAACGCATGCAACAGCGAAAGAAGATGAACCATACCAATTGCTGCAAGTAGCATTTTTCCCACAAATTCACGACATCATTTCTAAATAAAGAAGGCTTATTTCTCAATCAAACTTATCTTGCTATCAGAAAAACAATTCCCTTTTCTTTAGACCTTCCTCGATTTTACAGCTATCAAACATTTCGCACAACTACTCAACAAAATCACACAGTTATTGCAGCATTCATGAGGCCGACTTCATTTTTTTGGATACCCTTTCTATTGCAATGGGTTGTACTGCCGGAAACTACAGCAGGACAAACAGCCTCATTTGTAGCACCCGATACCGTTTGCGTGAATACAGCTGTTCAAATACAAAACACCAGCCCCATTGGCCAATCCTATTTTTGGAATTTTTGTGCTGGGGATCTCAATCAGTCACCCACAGCCAATAATTACTCCGTTGCTCCTGAATCAAATACACCTGTGTTTATGGATTATGCATTTGACAATGGAGAATGGGTCGGATTAGTAGTCAATCACATAAGCGGGACCGTTACCAGACTGAGGTATGGCAATAGCCTCAATAATAGTCCTGCTAAAACTGAACTTGGAAATTTTGGTATTATGCCGCTCTATCTGGAGGGCATTCAGATTGTCAAAAATGGCAACCAATGGCTGGCGTTTGTAGTTGGGGGGCAACGAGACCAGTCAGCTTTAATCAAACTAAATTTTGGCAACAGCTTACTGAATACCCCAACTGCAATAAACTTTGGAGCCTTGGGTGGGATTGACTTTCCTGTTGACATTTCTATTTTTAACAAAAATGGAAAGTGGTATGGTTTCACTGTAAGCGCTTACAATAACTCCCTGACCCGTTATGACTTTGGAGATAACTTAAATAGTATACCTACAGGCATCAACTTTGGTAACGTAGGTAACCTTAGATACCCCACTGGAATTTTCGGTATTGAAGAGAACAGCGATTACTATTTGTATGTTGTGAGTCAGGATGACAACCGAATTATCCGATTAAATTTTGGCAACGATATCACATCTGTTCCTTCCGCCAAGGATCTTGCCTTAGTAAACGGTACACTAAATGCACCAAGAGACATTACACTGATACGAGATTGTGGCAATAACTTCGGTTTTGTGGTGAATGCCAATTCCTCTTCTCTTACGAAACTTGATTTTGGCAACTCTCTTCTGAATGACGCCCCAGCTGCAACAGATTTAGGCAACAACGGCAATATGAACTTTCCACATAGTATTTCTACCATTTTCAGAACTGGCAATCAGCTCAATTTCTTTGTGACTAATGTGCGGAATAACAGCTTTACAGTTTTCACCTTTGCCAACTGCTCCAGCACAAACATTCCGACTTCATCTGCCTTCAACCCTCCTGTTTATACGTATTCTCAACCCGGAAAATACAATATAACTCTGCACATGAATGAAGGGCAGGCCAGTCAGTCTGTATTCTGTAAAACCATTGTAGTAATGGAAGCTCCGCTGCTTAATCTTGGAGATACGCTTAATCAATGTTCAGGAGAAACACTGGCTATCGGTAAGCAGTTTACTGATGCGTCACTTTACCGTTGGAATACCGGTGAAACAAGTGCTTTTATTCAACCTTCGCAACCAGGCTGGTATTGGTTAGAGGTAACATTCCGGAGTGGTTGCTACACCAGAGATTCTGTATTTGTACGCCAACCACCAGGCGCAACCTTCGACTTTGGCCCCGACAAAAACATCTGCCAGAGTGGTCCTTTTACTCTTGATGGCCCTCCAGGCATGTTACGTTATGAATGGAATGATGGCAGTACTACCCAATCTATCAACACTTCTATTGGAGGCACTTTGTATTTAACTGTGACAGATAGCTGCGGCAAGCAATACTCTGATACGATTCGCATCAACAGAACCCCAAACACCTCGCCTCTTTCTTTAGGAAATGACACTACCGTTTGCGTCAATAAATGGCCAATGTCGGTTCCCAATCAGTACGCAAGATATTTGTGGAGCAACGGCGACACCACCAACTCCATCACTGTTACTGCCACAGGTACCTATTGGCTTACTGCCTGGGATATTTGTAATCAAGAGTTGAGTGATACGATTAATATTACACAACACGCTCCTGCTTACACCAATCTGGGAAACGATACATTGTATTGTGGAAATTTTTCACAGACTCTACATGCGAATATGCAAATGCCATCATTTACTTGGAGTAACAATGAAAACAGCCCCAGCATAACAATTACACAGCCGGGTATTTATTGGGCAGAGGTGAAGGATTTGTGCAACAATACTTACAGAGACAGTATTACCATTCGGCAAATGCCCATGGCGAGTTCTTTTTCACTGGGCAATGATATCCGAAGTTGCGGTGACAGCAGTTTTACACTGACGGGGCCCTCTAATGCCGCTACTTATGTCTGGAGCAACAACTCGCAAAACATCAGTACCCGAATAACTTCACCAGGGGACTACTGGCTTACCATATCAGATGCCTGCGGCAACAGTTTTGCAGACAGTATTAACTATAGCCAATTACAGGTACCCAACGTTTTCCTCGGTGAGGATACCGTGCTGTGTATCCAAAATTCCTTTCCGCTTTCTGCCGGAAACGATGGCGCCAGCTATTTATGGAGCACCGGAAGTACAACGCAAAAAATTGACATTAGTCAATCTGGTACTTATTGGGTAAAAGTGGTGAATGATGTTGGCTGCGCAGCGGCGGATACCGTCAACTTAAAAATTTCGATGAGCCAGAATATGGAATTATTTCAAATGCCAACAGCATTTACACCCAACAACGATGGGCTAAATGATTGTTTTGGCATTGGTAAATGGGGGGACGTAAAAGTGTACAAGTTTGAAATTTATAACCGTTGGGGTGAATTGATTTTTACCACCCAAAAAGCGAGTGACTGCTGGCATGGCAAATGGCGTGGCGCTGCCCAACCCTCTGGTCAGTTTGCATATATAGTGGTAGCAGAAACTGCCTGTGGCATTGTAGAACGAAAAGGATTATTCTCCCTGATTCGATAGCATTCTGACAGCATATGTGCTGCTTTCTATTTCTTTGCAAGGCAACACTATGAGCCAAACCACCATTCAACGCCAATCGATTCTGTCTACGCTGGTTATTTTTGCCGGCTTTGGCGTGGGGGCTCTTAACCTCATTGTGCTGCAGCCAAAAATCCTGAGTACGGAGCAATGGGGCCTTACCAGAGTGATTACCGAAGCAGCTGTTTTACTCGCCAACGTAGCTACGCTGGGCACCACTCCCGTCATTGCAAAATTCTTCCCCTTTTACAAACGCCACTTGCGGCCAAACGAAATAGACCTGCCTGCCATCACCATGGGCTTTTTTGCCATTGGCATGGCCATTGTATTGTTGTTGTTGCAAATACTTAAACCACAAATCGTACTCATCTTTGGCAAAAACAATCCGCTGTTTTCGCCCTACTATTTCACATTGAGCTTGTTCATTCTTTTTCAGGGCACTTTTTTATACATGGAATTGTATGCCTGGTTTGCCGGCAAAACCATTTTGGCCAATACGTTGAAAGAACTGGTGTTTCGGTTGCTCACCACTGCATGCTTGTTACTTTTTGGCTGGCAGTTGGTGAGTTTCGATGGCTTTATGCAACTCTTCGCCTGCATTTACCTGCCCGCCACAGCCATTCTTATTTACATGATTCGGAAGCACCACGGGCTCCCCCTCCACTTCCGCATCAGCAAGGTTACCCGCAGGCTCAAGTACAAAATGCTGAGCCTCGGCAGTTTTGTTTTCATGACCACCATTAGCCAGATTGCGTTTGTGGTGTGCGACACTTTGTTTTTGGCCAGCATGTACAATTTCAGCCAGGCGGGTGTGTATGCCGTGGCCCAGTATTTTGGGCAGGTGGTAGAAGTGCCGATGCGCAGCATGCAAACGAGCAGCGTACCCCTCATTAGCGAATACTGGCGGGCCAAAAACATGACCGGCCTGCTGAGTGTGTACCGCAAAAGCTGCATCAACCTGCTGGTGGCAGGCATGGGTTTGGGCGGCCTTATTTTGGTAAACCTGCACAACATCGAACGCTATTTTCCCAGTGCCTACGCCGCCATGGTGATGCCACTGGCAGTACTCATTGTAAGCCGCTGGATCAACCTGGGCACGGGTCTCAACTCCATGCTCATTCAGCTCTCTACTTTTTGGCGTTTCGATTTTGCCAGCACACTGGTGTATTCTGTTATTGGCATTCCGCTCAACTACCTGCTCATCCGCAACTATGGCATGATGGGGGCGGCACTGGCCAACGTGATTGCCATGACCATTTACAACGGCATCCGCTATGTTTTTCTCTGGAAAAAATTCGGACTACAACCCTTCACCTGGCGCAATGCTGCCGTACTGCTGGGTGGCAGTGCTCTCATAGCTGCTGTGTACTTCATTCCGGCACACAGCAATTTGTTTATCGATGGCATTTTGCGCAGCCTCCTGTTTGGTGCCCTCTTCGTGTTCATGGTGCTGCGGTTTCATCTGAGTGAAGAATTGCAAGCCCTTTGGGAAAAATGGCGTACAAAACTGTGGCCTCGGTAAATTGCAGGCCTATGCAAATGGCGCCCCGCATCTCTGTAGCAATCTGTACGTACAACCGGCAAAAATTTATTGGTGCATGCCTGCAATGCCTGGCGGCACAAACCATACCCGCCCATGAGTGGGAAGTGATAGTAGTAGACAATGCCAGCACCGACCAAACCGCATCCATAGTACAGGCATTTATAGCAGCGCATCCGCAGCTGCCCTTTAGGTATGTGCATGAGCCGCAAAAAGGCTTGAGCTATGCCCGCAACCGCAGCATTGCCGAAGCCAGTGCCGGCATCGTTACGTTTATTGATGATGATGCAGAAGCTGTGCCTCATTTTGTAGCCAGCATAGCCGATTTTATGGAAGCTCACCCTGAGGCCGCCGGTGCAGGTGGCCGGGTGCTGCCCAAGTATTCCGAAAGCCCCGAACCAGCGTGGATGAATAAATACCTCAACGGTTTTATTGGCCGCGTAGATCATGGCGAACCCATCCGCATTTTTGAAGGCAAAATGAAGTACCCCATTGGTTGCAATATGACCTACCGCAAAGCGCTGATGTTGCAGGCGGGTGGCTTCAACAACCAGTTGACTTTCCGCGGCGACGATAAGCATATCTATCACGCAGTTACGCAGCTCAACAAAGCAGTGTATTTTTTGCCCGAAGCATTGGTGTACCACAACATTGATGCCCACCGCCTCACGTTCGATTATTTCAAAAAACTGTTTTTGAAAACGGGCAATGAAGAACGCATACGGGTGGCCATGGAAAATGGGAAAACAGCCGTTGCAAAAAAAGCCGTGGAATATCTCATCAAATGGGGCGCTTCTTTGTTGTTATGGGTATTGTTTGCCCTGAGAGGACAAGAAATTAAAGGCCGGTATACCATGTACTCCCAATGGTTTACCTTAACAGGCTTCCTGAAAAAAGACGTGTTTGTGCGATAAGAAGGTTAATTTTTTGCCGCCTTACAACCGATGATACCAAACGGGGCTCAAATTTGTTATAGATACAACGGCATTGAAAAACGATTAATTGATGATTATGCAATACTTCCGCCATATTTTGACCCTTTGCAGCCTGTCTTTGATAAGTAATAATTTGCTGTCGCAAAAACTTACCTACAGTGAGCCCGACCGCGACGAGGCCCGCCAAATCAATTTTGAAATCATTGGTCAGTACAATAACCAATACCTGATTTACAAAAACTATCGCAGCATCAATTACATTTCGGTGTACAACCAAGAGATGAAGCAGGTGGCCAAAAACGACCTGACATTTATGCCCGAAAAAACCATCGAAGCCAGCTTTGTAGCCTACCCCGATTATGCGTTTATGTTTTATCAGTTTCAGAAAAAAGGGGTGGTATCGCTGATGGCCGTAAAGCTGGATGCCAACGGAAAAAACCTGACAGAACCTATCACCATTGACACCACCATCATCGGCAATTTTTCCGACGAAAAAATTTACTCCGTTATTGCCAGCGAAGACAAAAGCCAGATCATGGCTTTCCGCATCAATACTAAAAATGAACGTCGCTATCAGTTCAAAACTTTACTGTTTGATAAAGAGCTCAATCTAAAGCACAGCACACAGCAGCTGGGCCTGAGCATGAATGACCGCAACGATTTCCTCACCGACTTTGATCTGGACAATCACGGCAACATGGTGTTTGGCCGTGGCATCAGAGTAGGCAGCAACGATAATATCACCAAGTTTTTTCTGTTGTTGAAAGCGGCCAATGCAGATTCTTTTCATACCCGTGAATTGGTACTGAATAATTACAGCCTTGATGAAGTGAAACTGAAAACAGACAACTACAACAACCGTTATCTTTTCACAGGCTTTTACTACCCCGGCCGCAAAACAGTAATTGAAGGTGTAGCCAATGCCATTTTTGATAAAGCTGCCGACAACTGGGTGGTGCAAAACACCGTTCCTTTCGATGCACAATTGAGAGAAGACAACCGCGGCCCTAACACCGCCAAAAATGCTTTCAACGATTTTTACATTCACGACATTACCATCCGCAGCGATGGAGCCTTTCTGATGAACGCAGAATGTAATTATTCTACCAACCGTGGCAATACCAACCCATACAACCGCTGGAGTATGATGAACCCGTGGATGTCGCCCATGGATTACTACCGCTGGGGTGGTTTTGGCATGGGCTCACCTTGGGGCTGGGGCTCGCCCTGGGGTTTTGGCAACAATAATATTACCCGCAATCACTCTGAAAATATCATCATTCTTGCCTTTGATAAAAATGGGAAAATGCTGCTGACCAACCAAGTGGTAAAATCGCAGTTTGATGATGATGGCAGCAATGAAATCAGTTATCAGCGCATTAATACCGGTGCGGGTTTGCATTATCTCTACAACGATCAGGAAGCACGAAATACGGTGCTGGCTTATCAAACCCTTACGCCGGAAGGCCGGGTGATTCGAAACCCCACTATAAAAAGCCAAACGAGAGACTATAAGTTTATGCCGCGTTTTTCAAAGCAGGTAGATCGCAAAGTCGTTATCATTCCCACATTGTACCGCAATTCGCTGTGCTTCGCCCGTCTCGAATTTTTGAAATAAACGATTGTCATCTTCCTTCAAAGAAAGCCTGCTACCCTTTGTATCAATACCTACATTTGTGCCTTTCACAAAAAGCTGCAACCGTTGATTGGGTATTTTAAAGAAAGGAGTTCGCTGCAAGTGCCTGCACTGTTGTTGCTGGCCATCTTACTAAAGGTGGGCTATGTATCGGCACCTGTATCACAACCCATGTACATGCCTGATGGTGGCATGCTGGCGCAATGGCTCAATTCGAATAGCGGCTCATTCAGGCCCGGCTTTTTATTTGGCTTTGGATTGGTAGCATTAATGGCGTCAGTGCTGTATGGTGGTTTTGTAACCAGCAATCGCCGCATGTTTGCACAGCGCCACGTGCTGGTACCCATGAGTATGCTGTTGTTCAGCTCATTATTTCCTTTTAGCAATGTAATGTTACCTGCACTGCTGGTGCTGCCATTGCTCATTGGCACATTTGCTTCACTCACCCGCTTGTACCAATCAGAGCACCCACGTACCAGCATTATCAACGCAGGTATTTTATCGGGCTTGGGCTACTTGTTGTATCATCCTTTTATTTGGGTTTTGCCCGGCTGTTTTATCGGTTTGGCATTTATGCGGCCGTTCAGGCTGGCAGAGTGGGTACTGCTGCTCGCAGGCATGCTTACGCCGGTTTATTTTGTACTGGCTACAGAGTTTTTGACCAATCATTGGCACCCTGCTTCGCATTTGCCAACATTGGGCCACATACAATGGCCAACTGCCATGTCGTGGTACGGGTGGCTGTGCATCAGCATGGCATTGGTGTGGTTGCTGGCAGGCTTTAACAGTTGGCAGCAGCAAACCCGCCGCATGGTTATTCAAGGCAGAAAAAACTGGTATAGCCTGCTGATGATGGGGCTGTTTATGCTGCCCGGACTGTTACTGCCGCAAGGCAATACAGCCGGCATGTTGGCCCTGCTCAGTTTTCCGGCAGGCAGCCTTATGGCCAATGCTTTCGTATCAGAAGGCAAAGGCATTGGGCAATTGTTGTTCTTCTGGCTGCTGGTAATAGTGGTGGCCGTAGCAGGCTGGGGCTGGAAAACAGGCCTGTTGTAAAAGCCCCCGGAAGGCTACTCATTCTTATCGTTAGCGTTGCGGTTAATCCACAAATCATCGGGCTTGCGGGCCTTGTCTTTGGCTGTGTTTTGTGCACCTGCCCTAAACAATGCCGTTTTGCCAAATTGTTTTTTTATATCGTCAATGGCATTGAATAAAGGCTTGTCCTGCTCCGGATTGTTGAACAAATTCATTTGAAACACATCGGTATCCAGCTGGCTGAGCTTTACACCAATAAGCCGCACTTTGCGGCTTCGGTCATAGGCTTCATGAAACAAAGCCTTGGCTTTGCGGATGAACACCAAATCGGAGGCAGAATGGTCAATGACCTGTTGGCGGGTATGGGTCTCGAAATTTTCGTAACGGATTTTGATGGCCACACAACCAGCCAGTTTACCATCCTGCCGTAGTTCGTAGCCTATCTTTTCAGCCAAGCGGCTGATTTCTTTTTCCAGAAATGCAATGTCATTGGTGTCTTCGCTAAACGTTTCTTCGCTGCTGATGCTTTTCTGTTCGTGGTAAGGCGTCACAGCACCATTATCCTGCCCCAGCGATTTGCGGTACAAATCGAGCCCCCATTTGCCCAGCCATTGCTCCAGTTTTTCCGGCCCTGTTTTCACCACATCGCCAATCAAGCGTAAGCCTTTGGCTTGCAGCAGTTCTACGGTTTTGCTACCGCAGCCCGGTATTTTGCCAATGGGCATGGGTGCCAGATAAGCCTGCTCGGTGCCGGCAGGTATTTCTATTTCGCCATTGGGTTTGGCTTCATTGGTGGCTATTTTGCTAATGAGTTTGTTGCTGGCAAGGGCAAATGAAATGGGCAACCCTGTTTCCTGCACTATCGTTTTTTTCAACGACAACAGATACGGGAAAACCGGATAAAACTTGTCCATACCCGTGAGGTCGAGGTAAAATTCATCGACACTAGCCTTTTCTACCAGCGGCACTTTGGCCAGTATAATATCCGTTACCATGCGGCTGTAATGGTGATAATGGCCGGAGCCGCTCCATACAAAAATGGCTTGCGGGCAAAGCTTAGCAGCCTGAGCCGTGGGCATGGCACTGTGTACCCCAAACTTGCGGGCCTCGTAGCTGGCAGAGCACACCACACCACGGTTGCTGGTGCCGCCCACAATTACGGGTTTGCCAATAAGGTCGGGGTTCAGTAGCCGCTCTACCGAAACAAAAAACGAATCGAGATCAATATGGGCAATGCGGCGGTTGATAGAAAAAGCTTTTATTGTTTGGGAGTGGTAGTTCGCAACGAGAGTTTGCAATTTGCAGTGGGCAGTTTGCAGGAACGCAAATCATCTGTCCAAAAGACAACTGCTGAAAATCCAAATACGTTGATGATTGGAAACTGCGAATTGCAAACTGCAAACTTATTTAGGCATTCAAATAAATCTCCAACAACCCTTCCGGGAGCTGCACATGCACCTGCTTTTTTTGCTGGTCTATTTTCAGCAGGCTGTCTTCGTGCAGGGGTATCAATACTTCTTTTTCGTTGATGAAAATGGTACAGAGCAGTTGGTGTGGTTGCTCAATCACTTCAGCTATTTCACCTAGTTTTTTACCATGGTCAATCACCATAAAACCGAGCAGCGAGATGGATGCATGCTTGGCCACATGTTTGTCAAAATCTTCTTTCTTCAGCCACACTTGCTTTTGCAATAAGGCCGTGGCTTTTTCCCGACTATCGATACCTTCTAATTGCACCACTACTTCATCGGGGGCTTTGCCCTTGGCAGCCTGCAAAAAATAAGGCAGTTTGGAACCGCTTTTCTCTTCAATCATCAAGGCGGCCACTCCTTGCAAATCTGTTTTTTTGCCCAAGGCATGTTGCAAAATCATTTCACCTTTCAGGCCTACTACGGCTACCAACTTACCCACCGAAACTGTTTCTATCATGGTACAAAAGTATTGGCGATGCGCATAAAAAAATCCCGCTCCGATAGAATCGAAGCGGGACGATAATTTGTCTGAACGAGTAATTATTCAGCAGCAGCATCTGCGGCAGGAGCCTCAGGAGCAGCTTCTTGAGCAGGAGCTTCTGCTACAGGAGCAGCGGCTTCTACCTTTTTAATTACTGGAGCCTGACGGCTGTCTTTCACCTGACGGCGATTGGCGGCTGAGCGGCGGGCGTTGTTGGCTTCATGTTCTTCGTGCCATGCCTGGAATTTAACCATAGCAGTAGCTTCGTCGAACAGACCCAGCTTCACACCACGCAGCAGGTGCTTCAGGTACAATACGCCTTTGAAGCTCAGGATACGACGAACAGTGTCGGTAGGCTGAGCACCTTTGTGCAACCACTCCAATGACTTCTGACGGTCAATTTGAATAGTAGCAGGTACAGTCAGGGGATTGTAAGTACCTAATTTCTGAATGAACTTTCCATCGCGGGGTGAACGGGCATCTGCCACTACGATGAAATAAAACGGACGCTTCTTCGATCCGTGACGCTGCAAGCGGATTTTAACTGGCATCTTAAATAGACATTTAAATGCGTGAAACAATAAATTTTAAAACTCTCCCAATGATTTGGGATGGCAAAAGTAACGCCCGCCGATTATATGAGCAATTCTCTTTTAAAAATGCTTGCCGAAATGGCTATTTTTTGACATTTATCAAAGCGAAAAATTACCCCAAACCCGGCTGGCATGGTTATTCTACGTTGATAAAGGCCACCTTTCCATTACCCATATTAAAAAAGTACCCGCCAACGGCTACGTTGCCTGCATTTACAGTAACCGTAGTTCCGAAATTATTATTGGGGGTAGTAGTACCGTCGGTAATAGACCGCTGACGAAGCCAGGCTGCTACAGGGCCGAATGCCCCTTGTGTGGTACCTAGTTTGTACACCAGCGCCTGCCCTTGTGCCGGATAGCCGTTTACATTTTTACCCGGCATACCTACCACCAGGTAATCGCCATTGAGTGAAACACTGGCGCCAATCATATCCCCATTTTGGGCATCGGATACGGCCACGTCGGCGTGGTAGTTCCAACTGCCAAATTCCAATTTGTACACGTATGCACGTCCTGCACCGGCAATGGAGCCTACGCCAGATTCATACGGAGAGCCCACAGCCAGAAAATTGCCTTTGAGGGAAACACTGGTACCGTACTGGCCAGCAGTGGAAACGGAATTGGTGTACACTGTAAACGCCCATTCAGGATTGCCCTGCCTGTATTTGATGGCCACCACACCTTTATTGTTGCTATTACCCGGTGCCCCAATGGCTGCAATACCCGTAGTAGCATCAATGGAAACGCTGCTGCCGTATTTTGAATTGCCGGTTCCCTGATCCCAGATATCGCGGTAGTCCTGTACCCAATCGGGCAAAAACGAAGCGTAACGCCAAATATAAATGGCGCCTTCATTGTTGCGGGTGGGTGGCTGGTTTACATACTCTTTGCCCGGTGCGCCAATAATGGCCAATGTGCCATCAAGCGCCACACTGGTACCGAAGTAATCTTCAGCCGCGGCATCACTGGCGGTCATTATTTTTTCCTCTTGCCAAGTACTGCCATTGTAGCGAAAAGCATAGGCTTTTCCGGCATCAGCTTTGGAGGGTAAATCAGCGAGGCTGGCTCCTACTACCATTGCGGTGCCGCTTACACTTACACTAAAACCAAAGCGGTCGCCACTGGCACGGTCGCTGGCTTTCAGCAATTGGCGAAAGGTCCAGCTGCCATTTACTTTTTCGTACATAAATACAGCACCGTATTCGCCGTTTTCAAATTGGTCGTGGTGGCCAAAAGCACCTACTGCAGCCCAGTTGCCAGAGATGGAAACACTACAGCCATACCCCTGCCCGAAGAATGAAGTTGGTGGCTGACTATAAGCTGGTGGCAGAGAAGAAGGATCGCCAAAAAGCAAGGCACTCCAACTGCTGCCATTGTACATCATTACAGTTTGTTTGTCGGTATCGTACACCAGCAAGCCAACGGCTTTTTTAGGCATGGCATTGCGCTGCGCAGAAGTCAACCGGGGAATGAGCAGGCCCTGTGTGCTACTCTGCACATCGAGGCGGGCCGAAGAGTCTGGCGCATTAGCTCCAATGGCAATATTGTTTTGGGCAAATAGCGTTGGTGCCAGCAACAGCATGCAGGCGGTGAGCAGTTGTTTCATGTAAAGATGCGATAAGGTTTTTCAGACTAAAAAATGCGGCGCAATGGTAAGCAAAAAAGAAGTGGCGCCGAATGATTCCGGCGCCACTTGCTTATTATTTTTCAACGACTTATCGACGTCCCATCATGCCACCCATCGGCATTTTGTTCATCATCTTCATCATCTGCTTCATTTGCTCAAACTGCTTCATGAAGGCATTTACCTCTTCCAGTTTTTTGCCGCTGCCTTTGGCAATGCGGTTTTTGCGGGAAGGGTTGATGAGATCAGGATTGGCTCTTTCTTCGGGCGTCATGCTGTGTATCATGGCTTCAATGCCTTTGAATGCATCATCGGGAATGTCGAGGTCTTTTACCTGCTTGCCCAAACCGGGTATCATGCCCAACAAATCTTTCATGTTACCCATTTTTTTGATTTGCTGAATCTGCTGCAAAAAGTCTTCGAAGTCGAACTGGTTTTTACGGATTTTCTTTTCCAGCTTTTTGGCTTGCTCTTCGTCAAACTGGGCCTGCGCTTTTTCTACGAGGGTGGTAATATCACCCATGCCCAAAATACGCTGCGCCATACGGTCGGGATAGAACACATCGAGTGCATCCATCTTTTCGCCGTTGCTTACAAACTTTATGGGCTTATCTACCGTGTACTGAATGGAAATGGCAGCACCACCCCGGGTATCGCCATCGAGTTTGGTGAGCACCACGCCGCTGAAGTCGAGGCGGTCGTTGAAGGCCTTAGCCGTGTTCACCGCATCCTGACCGGTCATACTATCCACCACAAACAAAATTTCGGTGGGGTTTACTGCGGCTTTAATGTTGGCTACTTCGGTCATCATCACTTCGTCTACCGCCAGGCGGCCGGCAGTATCGATGATGACTACGTTTTTATTTTTGGCTTTGGCTTCGGCAATGGCAGCTTTGGCTATGCTCACCGCATCTTTATTCTCCCTGTCGCTGTACACATCCACCTGTACTTGCTCGCCAAGCACATGCAGTTGATCGATAGCCGCAGGGCGATAAATATCAGCCGCTACCAGTAGCGGACTTTTCTTTTGGCTTTTGAGGTAGTTGGCCAGCTTGCCACTAAAAGTAGTTTTACCACTACCCTGCAAGCCGGCAATTAAAATAACTGCAGGATTGCCGGTGATGTTGAATTCGCTGGCCTTGCCGCCCATCAGTTCGGTGAGTTCGTCTTGCACAATCTTCACCATTTGCTGACCGGGGCTCACACTCAGCAGCACTTTTTCGCCCATGGCCTTGTCTTTCACCTTGTCGGTAAATTCCTTGGCTATCTTATAGTTTACGTCGGCATCTACCAGTGCCCGGCGAATGTCTTTTACCGTATTGGCAATGTTCAGTTCGTTGATGCGCCCCTGGCCTTTAATATTTTTAAACGCCGACTCTAACCGCTCCGATAATGATTCGAACATGAAACTTGATTTTTAATACACAAAGAAAAAAGGATGCAATCAAGCAAGATTACATCCTAAAAATGAGGTGCGAAATTAAGGGAAGGAACCGAACCGAATCAGGTTCCCAAATAAACTTTCAGCAGCTTGGACCGGTTGGTGCTTTGGAGTTTTGCCAGGGCCTTGTCTTTTATTTGCCGAACCCGCTCCCGGGTGAGGTGAAACCGGTGGCCAATGTCTTCGAGGCTCAGCGGATTATCGATACCGATACCAAAGAAATAGCAGAGCACTTCTTTTTGCCTTTCGGTGAGGGTATTGAGGCTGCGGGTGATTTCTGTTTTCAACGATTCGTGGTGGTCGAGGTTGGCGTTGGCCTGATCGGCATTGGGATTGGCCATCAGGTCTATCAATGAGCCATCTTCGCTATCAGAAACGGGGGCATCCATACTAATGTGCCTGCCACCAATACTCAGTGTGGCGGCCACTTCATCGGTTTCCATTTCCAGCACATCGGCCAGTTCTTCCGGCGTGGGCTCCCGTTCGTACTCCTGCTCCAGCTGGTTGAAAGCCCGGGTTATTTTGTTGGTGAGCCCCACTTTATTGAGCGGCAGCCGTACAATGCGGCTTTGCTCGGCCAGGGCCTGCAAAATGCTTTGGCGAATCCACCAAACGGCGTAAGAAATGAATTTGAACCCCCTTGTTTCATCAAACCGCTGGGCGGCACGAATGAGGCCGAGGTTGCCTTCGTTGATGAGGTCGCTCAGGGTAAGCCCCTGATTTTGGTACTGCTTAGCCACACTTACCACAAAACGCAGGTTGGCCCCTACCAGCCGGTCGAGTGCCCGCTGATCGCCTTGTTTAATGCGGATGGCTAATTGAACTTCTTCTTCGGGTGTGATGAGTTCCACCCGACCAATTTCTTGCAGATACTTTTCCAGGCTTTGCGATTCCCGGTTGGTAATAGATTTGGTAATCTTGAGTTGGCGCATACTCATAGAGCAGAATTTTTGGTGGTTGAATATGTGTGTTTGTTATGGGTAGTAGTTAGTGGTCGTATGCCAAAATCTCGCACTCCGGGGCCTTACTCTCAGTAGGAAAGTTAAGGGATAGTGAAACCCCAATCCAAAAAAAACTAGTGATAAAACAGAAAAATAATCCCGCAAACCCTTGTTTGTGGAGGGTTTCAGGTAATTCATCTCAACAGACGGACCTGTAAAATTTATTTTGAGGCGTCGATTAATTTTCTATTATTGCACCTATCGCAACATTGAACCACAATAACTTCTGCGAGTAGATGACTAAGAAGCAAAAATTCACACTGGAATATCCTGTAAGGTGCTCACCCACCATTTTGTACGAATTTCTGGCAACCTCCAACGGTTTGCAGGAATGGTTTGCAGATAAAGTAGATGATAAAGACAACGTTTGGCTCTTTACCTGGAATGGTAGTACCGAAAAAGCCGAAGTAGTAGAGCAGGAACAAGACAAATTTGTAAAATTTCGTTGGCTGCATGCCCCTTCCGAAGAGTTTTTTGAATTTCGGATTGAAAAAACGGAAGTAAGCAACCAAACAATTTTGGTGATTACCGATTTTGCCGAAAAAAACGAAATCAAAGATCAGAGCCAGTTGTGGGGATATCAGGTGAAAGACCTGTTTCACCGCCTTGGCAACTAGTACTTTTGCAAAGCGGCTACCAATTGCTGGTATGCCTCCGCATAAAATTGAAATGCCTGTGCCCATTGGGATACAGGTATTTTTTTTGCAGCTATGTAAAAAATGTTGGCTGCTGTGTCAGTGCAATCCGTATGCTCATTCCACTCAGCATTGGGCAACTCATAATTCCACGGATTGCTGGTGCTGCCGCAAAGCCAACCCTGCTGTTGTAGCTGTGGCCATATGTGCCCAAACCTTGATGCATACTCACCGGATAGCTGCAAACGGATGCTGAAATGATGCCCCCACCAGAAAAAGCTACGGATGGCAAAATTTCCCTGTTTGTCAAAACAACGGGGATAATCGAGCATTACCCACGGCATTTGTTCATACTGCTCCCCTTTCGAAATTTTGGGCTGCCCCAAAAATGCCTGCGGGTGCTGCACAGTCAACGATGCCGCCTGCTGGCGATACACATCGGCAAGACATCCGAAAATTTCATACACCTCAGCAATAATGCGGTGCTTCGTTAAAATGAAAGCATCCTGCGAAGCCAACTGCCATTCTGCAGCTGAAAGTGCTAATTTTGGCGACCTTACGGGCAAATCCATTACACGGAGTGATTAAACAATTAGACAAACTGATACTGCGGGCTTTCATCGGTCCATTTCTTGCCACTTTTCTAATCGCCATTTTTGTACTCATCCTGCAATTCTTCTGGCTATGGATTGATGATTTTGTGGGCAAAGGTATAGATATGGCCACGCTGGGCGAAGTAGTGTTGTATGTAGCCGCCAGCTGGGTGCCTGTGGCATTACCACTGGCCATGCTGCTCTCCACCATTATGACATTTGGCAACCTGGGAGAAAGCTATGAACTCGTTGCCATTAAATCTGCCGGCATATCGTTGCTGAGATTTATGCGGCCCATTTTATTAGCCAGTTTACTCATTGTAGGTGTGGCTTTTTTATTCAACAATAATATCATTCCCATTGTCAATCTCAAACTGAATAAACTGAAGTACGAGATTGTGTATTCCAAACCAGCATTCGACATCAAGCCCGGTGTTTTTTACGACAACATTGAAGGCTATGTAATAAAACTCGGGAGTAAAGAAAATGATGGGCAGTTGATCAAAGATGTGATCATTTACGAAAAAGGCAACTACCTGCAAGATAATCTGCTGCTGGCCGACAGCGGCTCCATGACGGTAAGCAGCGACAAGCGTTTCCTCAAGTTTCACCTGAAGCATGGCACCCGCTACGAAGAAAGGGGTATGCGCAGCACTACCAATACCGAACTCATTCGGGTAGGCTTTGATGAATATGAAAAAATATTTGACCTCACCAGTTTTTTCAGGGTACAATCAAACGACAGTTTGTTTAAAGACAACTACCGGATGCTGAGTGTACGGCAGCTCAAGCATTTTATGGATTCGGTGGTGGTAAAAAAAGATTCACTCAGCAAACGCATTCGCAATGAAGTGAGTGCCAATTTTAGTTTTGCTACGCAATACGACAGTGGCAAACTCAAGCTGCCAGTTGTACAAAAAGCGCCCAAAAACCTACAATCCATTTTTCCGGATAGTACCAAAACAATACTGGCCGATATGGCATTGTCGAAAATTAATGCAGCTAAAACTTCGATGGATTTATTTTATGCAGACTACAATAGCCGCAGCCGCGAAATACGGGAGTATATGATTGGCCTGCACCAAAAGTTTGCGTTATCTTTTGCCTGCTTTGTAATGTTTTTAATTGGTGCACCGCTGGGCTCCATTATTCGCAAAGGCGGCATTGGCACCCCGCTCGTTTTTGCCGTTATCTTTTTTGCCATTTTCCATTTGCTCAATACTACTGGCGAAAAGCTGGCCAAAGAAGCGGTACTTTCTCCCTTTGTAGGCACTTGGCTGCCTTCCATTGTGCTGGTGCCCATTGGTATTTTTCTGGGTTACAAAGCCATGCGGGATTCGCAGCTGTTCAACAAAGAATTTTACTACAGAACAGCAGTACAATTTAAAA
The DNA here is from genome assembly GCA_020848815.1 of Chitinophagaceae bacterium. Taxonomy (GTDB): domain Bacteria; phylum Bacteroidota; class Bacteroidia; order Chitinophagales; family Chitinophagaceae; genus Phnomibacter. The sequence continues at coordinate 23,754 of JADLHL010000022.1, forward strand.
AATTCATCCGGCGCAATGCCACAAAAAATGACGCATGAAAAGAAGACATTTCTTAACCGAAGGTTCGAAAGCTGCTGCAGGTATTGTGGTAGCAGGTGGTGCATTGGCCAGCCTCAGTGCTTGTGGCAATAAGGCTCAAGCTACTGCCAGCAAATTCTATGCAGGCACCCCCGCACTCACACAACGTGCTTTGGGTTATGATTACAATGCGCTGCTGCCATCAATAGATGCCGCTACCATGGAAATACATTACACGAAGCATGCAGCTGCATACACAAAAAATATGACCGAAGCATTGACTGCTGAAGCTCCTGATACCAAGCAATTGGAAACTTTGTTTGCCAACATGAGCAAGTACAGTGCAAAGCTGCGCAACAATGCCGGCGGCCATTACAACCACGAAAGTTTTTGGCGCTTTATGAAACCCGGTGGTACGGCTATGCCTGCTGCACTCAAAACCGCCATCGAAAAACAGTTTGGTTCAGAAGCCGACATGCGAACTGCTTTTGCCGCTGCGGGTACGGGCCGCTTTGGCAGTGGCTGGGCATGGCTGGTGGTAGATGCCAATAAACAATTGAAAATTGGCAGCACACCCAACCAAGACAATCCGCTGATGGATGTGAGTGAATTGAAAGGCTATCCCATTTTAGGATTAGATGTATGGGAACATGCTTACTATTTGAAATACCAAAACAAACGGGCTGATTACATTGCCGCCTGGTGGAACATAGTGAACTGGGAAGAAGTAAATGCCCGGTACGAGTTTGCCCTTAAGTAACGCATCTGTATTGCTGCAACTTTAAAACATCAATAATAAACCAATGAAGACAATCACCCGATGGTCGAAAGACATGGCTTTTGAAAGTGAATATGACGGACATGCTATTGAACTAAATGGTGCTACCGGGCCCGATGGTAAGCGACTGGCCTTTAGCCCCAAAGCATTGCTGCTAAGCGGCCTTGCCGGCTGTAGCGGTATTGATGTGGTTGACATTCTTGCCAAAATGAAAGTGCCTTTTACACAGCTGGAAATAGAGGCCGAAAGCGAACCTGTAGCTGAGCATCCAAAGGTTTTTCAAGACATTATTATTGAATACAAAATTGATGCCGCACCTGCAGATGAAGACAAAGTAAAAAGAGCAGTATCCCTTTCATTGGAAAAATACTGCGGCGTTGCGGCCATGCTACGCAAAAACAGTGCCATCGTTCCGAAAATCACCTTGATATAAATTTACACAAATGCCTGCACGTGAAGCAACGCTACAATCTTTTCGAATACAACGCTGGATTACACTGGTAGGCGTTGTATTGCTGTTGCTAAAATTTGCAGCGTACTACCTCACCCATTCTGTAGCCATACTTACAGATGCACTGGAAAGTATTGTAAATGTGGTGGCCGGGGGCGTCAGCCTGTACAGTTTATATGTGGCCGCTAAGCCCCGCGATAAGGATCACCCTTACGGACACGGGAAGGCCGAATTTTTATCGGCCGGCGTAGAAGGTACACTCATTGCTGTAGCAGGTGTCTGGATAATTTATGAAGCCATTCAAAAATTGTTGCATCCATCGCCTGTGCATCAGTTAGATTTTGGCATTGTGCTCATTGCTATAAGCGGTGTGGTCAACTATTTTGCCGGCATGATAGCTGAAAATACAGGAAGGAAAAACAATTCGCTGGCCATCATAGCTACAGGCAAGCACCTGAAGAGTGATGCATACTCCACAGCAGGATTGGTAGCGGGTTTATTGCTACTCATGTTTACCCAATGGCAATGGGTGGACAGTGCCGTTGCGCTGCTGTTTGGCTTACTCATCATCGTTACCGGCATTGGCATTGTCCGCAAAAGTGTAGCCGGCATAATGGATGAAGCCGACACAGATTTGTTGCAACAAATGGTGACACTGCTCAATAAAGAACGACAGCCAAATTGGATTGACTTACACAACCTGCGCATCATCAAATACGGCAATCAAATGCATGTCGATTGCCACCTCACCATTCCCTGGTACCTCAATGTACACGAAGCTCATGCCGAAGTAGACTTGCTCACCAATGCAGTGCGGCATGAGTTTGGCAGTAGTTTAGAAATATTCACCCACACCGATGGTTGCCTGCCATTTAGTTGCCGCATTTGTCAGGTAAATGAATGCCCGCACCGCAAGCATCATTTTGTACGCAGCATACCGTGGACGCTGCACAATCTTTTTGAAAACAAAAAACACCGCATTGAACATGAAGCATAATATCGCCGCCGCTGTAGATCATACTTTACTCAAACCCGGCATGTTGGCCAGTCAGGTAGCGCAACTCTGTGAAGAAGCCAACACTCATGGCTTTGCAGCTGTGTGTGTACCACCCTTGTTTGTAAAGCAAGCCAAACAGGCTCTGGAAGGCAGCAACGTAAAAGTGGCCACCGTTATTGGTTTCCCTTTTGGCTACTCCTCCATAGAAGCCAAGCTGGCCGAAACTTTACTGGCCATTGTTGATGGTGCTGATGAGCTGGATGTTGTCATCAACTTCACCGCCATAAAAAATAACGACTGGGCATTTGTGGCCAATGAAATCAATCACCTCATGCCCGTCATTACAGCCAACAACAGAACCATCAAAGTGATTATTGAAAGTGGCGTACTTACCGATGATGAAATCATTAAGTGCTGCGAAATATATGGTACCGCTGGTGTTCATTTTATGAAAACCTCTACCGGCTATGCCGAAAAAGGTGCCAGCGTTCATGCCGTTTCACTGATGCGCAAACACCTGCCGGCTCACATTCAAATCAAAGCCTCAGGCGGCATCAGAGATGCGGCATTTGCCGAAGCTCTGATGGATGCCGGCGCCACCCGCCTCGGCACCAGCAGTGGCATTGCTTTGGCACAAGGCAAAGCTTCAACCACCCAATATTAACAGCACTGATATTTTACACGTTCCCCTCACCGCTAAATTTGTGTGTATGAAGTTGAACAACATTCTTATATTTTTTTCCTTGGCAGCATCACTCTTGTGCAGCCAGCAACTGCATGCACAACAGTCAGATAGCACCGCTACTGCCACCGTTCATGCCGACCCACGACTTAATTGGCTGGCCGAAAAACAGGCGCAAATCAACAAGGTGTCTGTGTATAAAAACAGTGCCGGACAATGGAAGGGCTACAGGGTAATGGTGCTCAACACCAACAACCGCGATGAAGCCAATAAAACCAAGGCCGACATACTGAAATACTTTCCCGACAAAGGCGTGTACATGGCTTATCAGGCACCGTATTTCAAACTCAAAGCCGGCGATTTTGTAAAGCGGGAAGACGCAGAAAAATTCAGGAAAGAACTCAGCAAATATTTCTCCGGAAGTTTATTCGTGATGAACGACATCATTAAACTATCCGCTGAAGAAGAAGCCAAAATATTAGCCGCCGAAAAAGGCGAAAAAGAATATTAAGGATGCCTCCTACACTACAAGAAATTATACAACAAAAAGCAGCCGCATATCAACCGGACTGCATCGCCATACGCCATCATTTACACAGCCACCCAGAGCTGAGCTATCAGGAGTTTGAAACATCCGCTTTCATTCAGGCCGAGCTCAATAAGCTGGGCATCGCTTTCGAAGTAATGGCTACTACCGGCGTAGTGGCGCTTATACAAGGCAAGAATCCCGACAGCCGCATCATTGCACTTCGGGCAGACATTGACGCACTGCCCATCCAGGAAGAAAACGACCTGCCATACAAAAGTACCCGACCAGGCATCATGCATGCTTGTGGCCACGATGTACACACCACCTGCCTGCTGGGTGCAGCCCGCATTCTTCATGAAACAAAAGAACATTGGGAAGGCACCGTAAAACTCATTTTTCAGCCCGGAGAAGAAAAAAATCCCGGTGGCGCCAGCCTCATGATTAAAGATGGCGTACTCAGCAACCCCAAGCCTGAAGGCATTGTGGCGCTGCATGTACATCCGGGGTTGGCTACCGGCCAGTTGAGTTTTCGCAGTGGCACAGTTATGGCCAGTGCCGATGAATTGTATTTTACCGTGAAGAGCAAAGGTGGCCACGCTGCTGCTCCGCACCTCACCAGCGATACCATTTTGGCAGCCTCACATTTGGTGATTTCACTACAGCAAATCATCAGCCGCAACAACAATCCATTCAACCCTTCTGTACTCAGTATTTCTTCATTTCAGGGCGGGCATACCACCAACGTTATTCCCAGCGAAGTAAAGCTCATGGGCACTTTGCGTTGCATGAACGAAGAGTGGCGTTTCAAAGCACACGAACTCATTCGCCGCCATGTGCAGCACCTCGGCGATGCCATGGGTGTAGACATGAGTGTACACATTGATGTGGGCTATCCAACCGTACTCAACAACGAACGCCTCAACAGCAATGCAAGAGCGTTAGCGTCGACCTATTTTGGCGACAGCCACATAGAAGAAACCGAAATGCGGATGGGTGCCGAAGACTTCGGCTACTATGCCCAGCAAATACCAGCCTGCTTCTTCCGCCTCGGCGTTATGAACGAAGCCAAAGGCATTACCAGCGGCGTACATACCCCCACTTTCAATGTAGACGAAGCCGCCATTCAAAATGGTGTCGGCATCATGGCCTGGCTCGGCGCTACACTGCGGTATTAAAATCTGACTGCTTGATAAATTTCTTTTTAGCGATGTAGCAACACAACAGTTTGTCTTTTAATACAACATCTTCACAGAGGGAGGCGTTGGCAAGGCAAAACGGGCGGAGCCGTCGGGTTTGCCTTGATCCCGATAGCTATCGGGATTCTTTGGTTACTTTCTTTTTTTCAAGAAAAAGAAAGTAACAAGGCTACACCAATAGCGATTAGCATTTCATCACGAGATTTCAGCTATTTATAACCTCGAACAAAACAAGATCTAAACAAAAGACAACGGATTTGTATAGGGGCTCTCAGCTTTTGTACACACAGCATCCGTCGTTCACGCTGCTCCGGGCTCCGCTACCGCTCCGGCCCCTCCTGCGTCGGGGCTGCCCCTGCACATCGTGCAGCCCTTCAGCTTTCGTAATGCTATTTTGCAAACACCAGCCCAAGCCAACGGCCGCATGTAGCCTGCTCAACATTTGCTAAACTTGCAATTCAACCAATCAGCCATGCAAATCAACGAAGCCCAGCAAAAACGCATTGCCAACATGAGCTTTGCATCGGTGTATCCCCATTACATTACCAAAGTAGAAAAGAAAGGCCGCAGCAAAGCTGAGCTCGATGAAGTCATTCTGTGGCTTACAGGTTATACTGCCGAAGAATTACAGGCGCACATCGACCACAAAACCAACTTCGAAAACTTTTTCGGGCAGGCACGGTTGCATCCCAATGCACACCTTATTACCGGCGTTATCTGCGGCTACCGTGTAGAAGACATTGAGCACCCGCTGACGCAGCAGGTACGCTACCTCGACAAGCTCGTAGACGAACTCGCAAAGGGTAAAAAAATGGAAAAGATTTTACGCTAGCAAATCAATCAAACCGATGCACCGCATACGGTGCCAAATCCACAGAAGTAGATTTTTCCGCAGCCAGTTCGCTTACCAGTTTACCCGTTGCAGCTCCCAAGCTCATACCTACCATAGCATGACCTGTGGCTACAATACAGTTACCATATTTTTGGGTACGGCCAATAAAGGGCATACCATCGGCACTGCAAGGGCGGTAACCATACCATACATCTTTCAATTCAGGCGTTGGTAATGTTGCTTCAGGGTAATACGCCTGCGCCGCTTTCACAATGCCTAACACCCGGTTCATGCGGGGCGGTGCATCCAGATTCGTTATTTCCATGGTGCCGCCCAGGCGGGTGTGCTGTGCATCAAAGGGTGTCAACGCCACCCGGCCTTCCATCAGCACCGCAGGATGTTGCAGCGGCAGTTCGCCATTGCCAAACACCATGCTGTAGCCGCGGCCGCCAACCAACGGCAGCGATACATTCACCAGTTTCGCTACTTCCCTGCTCCAGGAGCCGGTCGCAATCACCACCACATCCGCCGATAACCATTCATTGCCTGCTTTCACTTTTGTAATGCGGTTGCCCTGTTTCTCTACCTCAGTAGCTGTGGCATGTGGCACAAACCTTACCCCTTGCTGCCGCAGGTATTGTTGCATTTGCTGCATCACTGCATTGGGATGCAAATGCGCATCGCATTCAAAATACAATGCCCCTTTGATATTGAGTTTCACCTGTGGCTCCATGGCTTGTACTTCATCAGCCGTCAACACACGGGTACCTGCCAAACCCAACGCCAGCGCCTCTTTCGCGGTGTGATGCGCATGATGCTCTTTCGCTGCCGTTTGAAAATATTCCAGCAATCCCTTGCGCTGATACGCAAATTCGAAACCTGGTAACGACACCCAGTCTTCGTACAGTTTTTTACTCAGCAACGCAATATCTCGCAGTGGCACCGCATGCTTCGCTACGTTTTGCGGCGTAGCATGTTTTACAAATTTCAAACCCCAGCTGATCAGCCCCCAATCGAGGCGGGGCTTGATGTAAAACGGGCTCTCCGGATTGAGCATCCAACGCAGGCCCTGACTAATAATGCCCGGCGAAGCCAATGGTACAAAGTGACTGGGACAAACATAACCGGCATTGCCGTAGCTGCAGTTGTCGTTGAAATCGCCCCTGTCCACAATGGTTACATCAAAACCTTCCTGCTGTAAATAGTAGGCACTGCTCAATCCAACAATGCCGCCGCCAATCACTACTGCTGTTGCCATATCACTTGCTGATTAAAATTGTTACTCCACATTGGCCGCTTTAAATGGCTGTACTGAAATTTCTTGCCACACACCCTGCTGTATGTATGGCTCATTGTTATACCAATGCTCAAAATCGGCATCGGTGTCAAATTGTACAATCATCACACTGCCATTCATTTGCCCCTGTTCGTTGAGCGTGGCACCACCCACTACAAACTGACCATTGGCTTTTAGTTGGCTGGCACCGGCCAAATGAAAAGGTCTGGCCTGCATTCTTCTTTCCAATGCATCCGCATCAGTTCCGTCTTTGGCTATTATCACATATTGTTTCATATCACTTCGTTTATATCACCTGAAATCCATACGCATA
>JADLHL010000023.1 GCA_020848815.1 Chitinophagaceae bacterium
ACCACATCCACGCCTATTTTCATGAGGGCTTCGGCACGTTCCAGCATATCGCCGGTGATGCCCAGTGCAGCACCCACCAGCAGTCGGCCGTAGGCATCTTTCACGGCATGAGGAAAATTCTGCACTTTCTGAATATCGCGGTACGTAATGAGGCCCACCAGGGTGCCGTCTTTTTTTACCACAGGCAGTTTCTCCACTTTGTACTTGCTCAAAATTTTGCGGGCACCCACCAGGTCGGTGCCTTCCGGAGCGGTAATGAGGCCTTCGCTGGTCATTACCTGCTTTATTTTTTTGCGGGGATTGTCTTCAAACCGAAGGTCGCGGTTGGTGAGAATGCCCGTCAGCTTGTTCTTGCTGTCTACAATGGGAATGCCGCCAATCTTATTGTCGGCCATCAGTTTCAGTGCATCGCCTATGGTGGCTTCTTCGTGCATGGTTACGGGGTCGATGATCAAGCCGCTTTCGCTGCGTTTCACCTTTCTTACCTGCTCGGCCTGCTGCTCAATGCTCATGTTTTTGTGCAGTATGCCAATGCCACCCTCACGGGCCAGCGCAATGGCCAGTTGCCATTCGGTCACTGTGTCCATAGCGGCACTAATGATGGGAATGTTGAGGGTAATGTTTTTGGTGAGGCGGGTTTTGATGTCCACTTCACGGGGCAGTACCTGGCTGTAGGCAGGCACCAATAGTACATCGTCGAAGGTGAGGCCTTCGCCAAAAAACTTATCGACAGACTTGGTAAGGGGAGATTTTTTTGTTGCCATGGGCAAAAGTAGGGTAACGAACCTATTCGAGCCAAAAATGGACTGGGGCTGTCGGCAGTAGTACATGCTTCAGCTACAGTCCGGCGCCCTGCATGCTCCGCTTCGCTCCGGCCCCGACCGAAGCGTCGGGGCTGGCTTCGTGCCTCAGCCACATTCCGGTCACCGCAGCCCTTCAGCAGCAATGCAGCATCCATCTTTTCCCAGCAACGTCTCCTGCAAGGGACGTTGCGTTGAGATGCGGTTGCTCCGCTGGAGCAAATAGACATTGAGAGTAATGCTACAAATGGGTTGCTCCTCCGGAGCATTTCTCTGCGTTTCGTTTCTCAGCAACGTCTCCTGCAAGGCACGTTGCGTGTCGAAGTATACTATTTTTCCCAGCAACGTCTCCCTGCCTTGGACTTTGACGAGAAGGTAATGTAACACATAGCCAACCTGCACAAGCCCGAAGGGCTGACATGATTGTAGCAAAAAATAACGACGTGTATTCTTAACCCCGAAGGGGTGACATATTCAATGGCTGCAACCTGTATCACCCCTTCGGAGTTCATTGCTCAGCAACGTCTCCTGAAAGGGACGTTGCGTATCGAAGAAAGCTTATACCCCCCGGCGGGTATTGTGCCATGCATTTATCACTGTACTTTCAAAGTGAAAATGCATGTATGAAATCTTTATTCCGATACACTCAGTTTGTATGCTTTTTAGGGCTGTTGTTTTCAATACAGCAAGTACCCGCTCAATCAGCTGGTGGTGCTAAAACCGTAAAAGACAGCCTTGCGAAACAAGATGCCGTTTCTCCTGAGCCTTGGGAAAGCCAATACCAGCAAGCCTTTGGAAAAGCACAGGCAACCTCGGCACGTGTTATTGCTTTTCGCCAATATTTTGAAGGCATTTACGCCAGCACACTCCATGTGACTGCAAAGCAATCGGTAATAGCTGCTAAAATAAAGCAGCTGGTGGACGTAGATTTTTATGCATTGCATGAATTGCGCATGGCTTTGGCCAAAGACAAGGACATGCAAAAAGCGAAGTTCTTTTTTGCCTTGCTACAACAGCATTTGACAGCTGAGCAGAACAAGGCATTCACCGATTATCTGGTGTACTTTACTTCCGCAGCAGGCGCTACTGTGTACAACCAAACTGCTGGCAGCAGCACCATACAAACGAAACCAACCGGCTGGCCCAATCATTTGCCACTGCCGGGTTTTGGCTGGGGCAAAACCACCAGTACCGAACAGGTGGAAACGCCCGTGTCCACACAATATCATCTTTCCGAAGAAGAACGCTATGCCATTATTATGAAGCACTTAAGAGCTGGTAAAAAAGTTTCTCCGGATGATATGACTTGGGCGCTTCGCTATGAAGCCGGCAAACCAAATCCTAAACCTGCTCAACCTGCGGCAAAGCCTGCCCAACCCGCACCTTCTTTCAGCGCAACGTGGGCAAGCCTTGAAGGCAGTGACATAATCATGAACGGTGTTATTTTGTTTATTCCGAAGGGGCAAAATATTACCAAAGCGTCTGACATGGCTTTGCTCTATAAAGTGCGGTCTCAATTTTCGTACAACTATTATTATCACCGCAACGTTTTTTCATCTTTTGCCGATCAAAATTTACCTGTCAGTATTGAGGCGGGAAAAATTGTTTCGGGATTGGAACACAACACTTATATAGTACATGAAATAAAAGCTTGCGGGCATTGTTTGGGGCAGGGTAGCTTTTGGTATAACGAAACACGAACACGTTCTGTTTGTAAGCATTGTGAGGGCTCTGGTTGTCGGGTTACCGCTATTTTCAATAATGGCTCCGTCAGGGCCTATTAGGCGTTCAAGTATCAATCTTCATCCTCTTCCAGATACGCCATTTTGTAATCGCCAATGTGTTGTTCACTCTGTTTGATTTTGCGGCGGTGATACAAAAAATTGGCTAAACCGATACCTAGTAACAACAACGCAATTGCCATAAAACTATACTCAATCAATGCGCCGGATTTTACATCGGTTAAATGATTGATGCTGATACCCGCCACCAGAAAATACATGGCCGTACGCAAAAAGGCCAGAAACGTACTTTGGTTGGCCATGATGGTACGCTGCAGCGCCAGTCTTTCGCGGAGGATGAGGTCTTTGTTCATGCGGTGTTGTTTGCCGTGTAAATATCGGGCTTAATGCTTCGCAACGAATAGGAGTGGTTGGCATGAGTCAGGTTGCTCCTCCGGAGCAAATCAATACGCTGGCATGGGGTCTACAAATAGGTTACTCCTCCGGAGCATTTTTATCACTTTCCAGCAACGTCTTCCGCAGGGGACGTTGCGTCTAGAATTATACATTTTTTACAACGCAACGTCCCGTTCCGGAGACGTTGCTTGGAAGTAATGCAGTACAGTTGCAGCTCCTCTCCCTTTAGGGAGAGGCTGGGTGAGGGTCTACATTACTTTATACATTTTCCCCGGCAGACTTGCTACCACGCCTTGCAACTCCAGCGTAAGCAGTGCCGTGGCTACTGCAGAAGCAGAGAGCTGGCTACGCAAATTAATTTCATCAATGTGCAAGGGTGATGGTTGCAACAGGTTGTACAACACCCGTTCATCTGCACTCAGTTCTATAAACAAACTGCGTTGAGCCGGTGCTTTCTTTTCCTGTGGCAGCCAGTTCATCATTTCCAATACATCTTGTCCGCTGCTGATGAGTGCGGCTTTGTTGGTCTTGATCAAATGATTGCAGCCACGGCTGCGGCTGTCCGTTATTTTACCGGGATAGGCCAGTACATCGCGGTTGTAATTGTTTGCCAGTTCTGCAGTAATCATGCTGCCACCTTTCACATCTGTTTCTACTACAATCGTAGCATCGGCCATGCCCGCTACAATGCGGTTGCGGGTAGGAAAATTGTGTTTGTCGGGGCCGGTTCCACTCATGAATTCAGTGAGTATACCGCCGCCTTCTTCCAGCATTTGTTTGGCGAGTTTTTTGTTTTCGGCGGGGTAAATGGTGTGTAAGCCATGGGCCAGCACTGCCACGGTCGGCAATTTATGTTTCAGCGCATCCCGATGGGCCAATGTGTCTATACCAAATGCCAGCCCACTTACAATGAGTACTTCGTGTGCAGCTAAACTTTCCATCAGTTCCTGCACACAGTGCTTGCCGTAATCGCTGTTTTTACGGGTGCCAATGATGGATACAATCCTGCTTTGATTGAGGTTGGCTTCACCTTTGTAATACAGCATCGTGGGGCTGTCGTAGCAATTGAGCAATCGCTTAGGGTACGCTTCATCCAGCAAGCACAAAGGTTGTATGTGATGCTTGTCGATAAAGGCCACTTCGCTGCTGCATAGTTCAAAATCTGTGTATTGCTTGATGCTCTCTGCTCTAACTGTACCAATGCCATCAATAGAAGAAAGCATCGATTTTTTGGCTTTGAAAATATCGGTGGCGTTGCCAAAATGTTGGAGCAATGTTTTGGCCGCTACGCAACCAATTTGCGGTACCTGTGTAAGGGCAATGCGATATTCGAGTTCGGTGGGCATGGGGTGCGGGGACGAGTTTACAAGTTCACATGTTCAGGGGTTGACAAGTTGAACTTACCAACGAACAAACTAAAAACCAAAAACTACAAACAGAAAACTGACGAATAAACTACAAACCCACAATCTGCAATTCTGTGCGGCGGTTTTTTGCCCGACCGGCTTCTGAATTGTTGTCTGCAATGGGTTTGCTACTGCCAAAACCTTTTGCCGTCAGGCGGGTTGCAGCTACACCCTTGCTCACCAAATAAGCAACTACACTTTTGGCCCGGTTGGTACTCAGCAGCAGGTTGTCGGCGGGCTTGCCCACATTATCTGTATGTCCGTTGATCTGCACTTTTACCGAAGGGTTGTCTTGCAGCAATTGCACCAGTTTATCGAGTTCTACATAAGAGCTAGGGTTGAGTTGAAACGAGTTGATTTCGTACAAAATATTTTTCAACTCCAATGAGCTGTTGATGCGGATGGGTTGCAACAAAATGTTGTTGGTGTACGTGCTATCAGCTGGTTGTGCTGCCAGTTCAAACCGATCGCTGTAAAACAAATACCCCTGTCTGTTTACCGTGAAAGAATAATCATTGCCTACGGGCAGTGTCACCAGATAATTGCCCGTTTCATCAGTGACCACTTTTTGCAACACTTCACCGCTGTTCAGGTTTTTCAATTCAATGGCAGAGGGCAAACCTTTTTTCGTTTCAGCATCTTGCACCACGCCTTTTACCCATAATGTTTTAAACGGCCTGTCGTATTCGGGGAGTTCAAAACGATACAAATCCAATGCACCACGACTATCGCTACGTGCACTGGCAAAGAAGGCGGTTTTGCCATCGGCCGCTACACTCAGGCTGCCATCATCTTCAATGGTATTGATGGGAAAGCCGAGGTTTTGCGGCACACTCCACTGTCCGCCGGGTCCTTTGCGGCTCACATAAATATCGCTGCCACCATAGCCGGGATGCCCGCCCGAAGTGAAGTACAAGGTTTGATTATCGGCATGAATAAACGGCGCCAATTCATCAGAAGTAGTATTGAAATTGGGCCCCATGTTTTCGGCCTTACTCCATTGGCCATTGGGCATTCTTTTTACGGCATACAAATCTTTGCCACCAAAACCACCGGGCCGGTTGCTACTGAAATACAAGGTCTGTTTATCGGGGCTCAGTGTAGGGCTGCTCTCCCAAAATTCGGTGTTGATATTGCTGCCCAAATTAAAAGGTTCGCTCCAGCCATTGTTATCGGCGTAGCAGATGTACAAATCAAAATCGCCAAAGCCTTCTTCAAAATTGCCGGCAAAAATGAGCCAGCTGCCATCTTGCGAAATCATCAATCCACCTTTCGATTCTTCTTCGTTGAGCGGGCCCGCAATAGGCTTGGCCAAGGTGTAGCCATCGCTGGTTTTGAAAGCCTGATAAAAATCTTCCCGAAAGCCAATGCTCCTGCGGGTAAAAACCAAACGGCTGTCATCAATTGTAAAGGAAGGATAGTATTCGCTGCGATTACTGTTGATGCTATCGCCCAAATTGAGCGGATGAAATTCCTTGCTGCTTTTGTTGTTGGCAATGGCTTGCAAAGCAAATGCATAAGTGCCCGACCGATATGTGGCGGCTTGTTTGCTGCGGGGGTGCAGGTTGGGCAGGTTTAGGTAGCGTTGAATAATGTTTTGCGCTTCTTCAAAACGCCCGGCTCCGGCGAGGTTGATGGAGTAGGGCAGGTAATAATCACGACTGTAAATGCTGTCGAGTACAATGCCCGTTTCGTAACACAGAATGGCGCTGTCGTATTGCTTTTGCTGGCCGCAGGCGCCTGCCAAACTCAGCCAGGCATCTACAAAACGCTTGTCTTGTTGCAGGGCTTTTACCAGCAAGGCTTTGCCTGCAGCAAACTGACCATCGGTGAGTTGATCAATGGCGCCGCTGTACATAAACTGCAGCTTGCTGTTTACTTTTTCAGGATTATACCATTGGGCATTTCCTGAAAAGTGGAAGAGCAGTAAAAAGAACAACAGACGAAGCGTTTTCATGAACATGGTTATGGTGGCTGAAATTAGGCGGTTTTGTGTTAATGGCCTGTCAAGGAAGATGGCCGCAAACTTGTATGGTTTATTTCTGTAATCCATGTAACTTTTGCCCGATATCCAAGTCTACCCAACTCAACTGCTTACTATGGATCGGAGAGATTTCTTCCGTACATCAATCAATACCGGTGATGAGGCTACTGCAACTACCTTGCCAGCGCCCCCTCCGCCACCCACCAACCGCGACGTGCGGCTACAATCCGGCGTACAATTGTACGGCGGCGCCTGGGGTAAAAACGAACTCATTCATTTGCTCAAGCGAACCATGTTTGGTGCCCGAAAAGCAGATGTAGATTTTTTCAGCGGAAAGTCGATGTCGGCCGTGGTAGATGCATTGCTCACGGTGCCGGGCAATACCAGTACCGTGCCGGTAAAAGTGTATACACCCAATGCGCAAACCACACCTGCCAACGATCCGGATTTGGCCTTGGCACAAGGTCAGCCCTGGGTGACGGTGCATACCAACGATGGTTCTGTGAACAGTGGCCGACGTGCGGCTTTCAAAGCCTGGTGGGTAGGGCAAATGGTGAATCAGGAGCGAAACATTCAGGAGAAAATGGTGCTGTTTTGGCACAATCATTTTGCTACAGAAACGGTGGACATCAGCTACGGCATTGGTTGCTATCAACACAATGTATTGCTGCGCAAATATGCATTGGGCAACTTTAAGGAAATGGTGAAAGCCATTACGCTGGACCCGGCCATGCTGCGCTACCTCAATGGTGAAAAGAATTTGAAAAATGCTCCCGATGAAAACTATGCCCGTGAGTTGCAGGAGTTGTTTACACTGGGCAAAGGACCCGACAGCAAATACACAGAAGAAGATGTAAAGCAAGCAGCCAGAGTGCTCACTGGTTTTCGAATAAAGTATGCCGATGTAACCAGCTATTTTGATGCCAACCAACACGACACTGGTAACAAAACTTTCAGCAGTTTTTACAACAACAAAATCATTACAGGAAAAACTGGAACCAACGGTGCACAGGAATTGGATGAGCTAATCGATATGATTTTTGCGCAGCCAGAAGTGGCGAAACACATTGTGCGAAAACTATATCGCTGGTTTGTGTATTACGATATTGATACGCAAGTAGAAGCTGATGTGATCACTCCTCTAGCAAACCTCTTCCGCCAAAGCAATTATGAAATAAAACCAGTGATGGCAGCGCTGCTCAAAAGCGAACATTTTTTTGATCCGCTCAATCAGGGATGCCAGATAAAAAGCCCGGCTGATTTGGTGATTGGTGCGGTTCGTGAGTTCAATGTGCAGTTTCCGGTGGCTACCGATTTTGCCAACAATTACACCATGTGGAGTTGGCTGCAAACCAACACAACCAATCAGCAACAAAACATTGGCGACCCGCCTGATGTAAGTGGCTGGAAAGCCTATTATCAGGAGCCGCAGTTTTACGAAATCTGGATCAACAGCGACACGCTGCCTAAGCGCAATCAGTTTACTGATACGATGATCATCAATGGCTATACCCGCAACGGACAAACCATTCGTTTTGATGCCATCGCTTTTGCCAAAACGCTGCCCAATCCCGGCGACCCGAATGCGCTGATTGATGATTCGTTGTTGTATCTGTATCGCATTCCATTGAGTGTGGCTTCAAAAACACAAATCAAAAAAGATATTTTACTCAGCGGCCAGTCCGACGATCATTACTGGACGGATGCGTGGGCTTTATACATGGCTAATCCCAACGATAATATGGCCATGACCACCGTACGCAACAGGCTCCGCAGTTTGTATCAATATTTCATGAACCTGGCCGAATACCAGTTGGCATAAATGCACAGCAGTGATGAAAAGACGTTCCTTTTTACAACAAACACTACAAGGCGTAACACTGCCTGCATTGGTAGGTGGTTTTTCGGTAAAAGCTTTTGGCGAAGCCTCACCGTTTTTCGACATGTTTGGCCTGGCAGAAGATACCGACCACGTACTGGTATTGGTGCAACTCAATGGCGGCAACGATGGCTTGAATACAGTCATTCCGCTGGATCAATACAGCTTGTACAACAATGCCCGTAGCAATATTGCCGTTCCGGAAAACAAAGTGTTGACGCTTACCAATAACAAAGCCACCGGTTTGCATACCGCTATGACGGGCATGCAATCTTTGTACAACGATGGTAAAATGGCCATTGTGCAGGCTGTGGGTTATCCTTCGCCCAATTTTTCGCACTTCAGGGCTACGGATATTTGGATGAGTGCCAGCGACAGCAATCAGTTTGTGAACTCTGGTTGGGCAGGCCGTTATCTCAATCAATACTACCCCAATTTTCCGTCGGGATATCCCAACAGCAACATGCCCGATCCCGTGGCCATTCAAATTGGTTCGGTTACGTCGTTGGCCCTGCAAGGCCCGGCGGTAAACATGGGCATGAGCATTACCAACCCCAGCAGTTTTTACAACCTTGTAAATGGTGTGCAAGACACGGCACCCAACACACCTGCGGGTAAAGAACTGACCTATATCCGCACCGTAGCCCGGCAAACCCAACAGTATGCTGATACTATAAAAACCGCTGCTGCCAAAGTAGTGCAGCAGTCTGCGTACCCCACGGGCAACAGCTTGGCTGATCAACTCAAAATAGTAGCCCGGCTGGTAAAAGGCGGTTTAAAAACAAGGGTGTACATGGTGAGCATGGGTGGTTTCGACAACCATGCCAATCAGGTAAACAACACCGATAAAACCACGGGCACCCATGCAAATCTGTTGAAAACACTCAGCGATGCAGTGAAAGCTTTTCAGGACGACCTGAAGTTTTTGGGCGTAGAAGACCGGGTACTCGGCGTGACCTTTAGCGAGTTTGGCCGGCGCATCAAAAGCAATGGCAGCGTAGGTACCGACCATGGTGCTGCGGCTCCGGTTTTTTTGTTTGGCAAAAATGTACAGCCTGGTGTAGTGGGCACCAATCCTATTATTCCTGCAAACCCTACCGTGCAGGACAATGTGGCTTTTCAATACGATTTCCGCAGTGTGTATGCCAGTATTTTGGAGAGTTGGTTTTGCGTAGACAATACCACTATTCAGGGCCTGCTGCTCAAAAATTTTCAACGCCTGCCAGTGGTGAATGGAACAGGCTGTGGCATTACACCACCTGCTGCCAGTGTGGGGAAAGTACGCAACTATCCCAATCCGTTCGAGAGCCAAACCACCATCGAATTTACCAGCAATGGTGGCCATACCTTGTTGCAGGTCATTGACATGACCGGCCGGGTAATTGCTGTGCTGCTCGACAAGGAATATGCGGGCCCGACCACAGATAGGGTGGTTTTTCAGGGCGGTACTTTGCCGGCAGGCAGCTACTATGCCCGCCTTCAAAACGGCACCGATACCAAAGTTTGCCTCATGATGAAGCTTCGTTAAACTTTACTTGTTGCAAAAAAATGTTGCAATAATTTTTTGGGCAGCAATATGCCTGCAATTATAAATTTGCAACGTGGTTACAAAAAAGAATTTCCGGAATCTAAGGCCCGACATGGCATGGCGTATTACTGCTAAAACAGCGTTGCTGTTGCTGGCAGGCATGCTTTGTCAGTTGGTGGCCATGGCTCAATGTACACTCAGCATTGCCGGCACTGTAACCGATGAAGACACGAAGCAACCTTTGTCGGCGGCTACCATCACTATCATCGAAACCGGCGAAAAAGGGGTGACGGATGCTGCGGGTCGTTTTCTGCTCAAAGGTATTTGCCCCGGCAACTACACTGTGAAAGTAACCCACAACCAATGCCGCCCGGTACAAATGCATGTGCATGTTCAAAAAGATGTGCTGCTGAGTTTTGTAATGCCCCATACAGTAAATGAACTGCAGGAAGTAACAGTGGTGGCAGCGGCCAATACCAAATCCGGTGCCATTGGTGCAGAGCTGAAGGGAAAAGAAATGGATGCCACAAGAGGGCAATCATTGGCAGAAGCATTGCAACGATTGAGTGGCGTAACCATGCTGCAAACGGGCACTAATATTGCCAAGCCGGTAATACATGGCCTGCACAGCAACCGGGTGCTGATGCTCAACAACGGCATTCGCCAGGAAGGCCAGCAATGGGGTAGCGAACATGCGCCTGAAATAGATCCGTTTATTGCCAACAGATTAACCGTCATCAAAGGCGCCAGTACGCTGCGCTACGGGGCTGATGCCATTGGCGGTGTAGTGTTGGTAGAGCCCAAACTGCTGCGTTATCAGCCAGGTATCGGGGGTGAAATTTCTACTGGTTTTTTCAGCAATAACCGACAGGCATTTATGTCGGGCATGGTAGAGGGCAATGCTAAAAAACATCCTGCTTTTTCGTGGCGGGTGCAGGGCACGTACAAGCGGGGCGGCAATGCCCATACGCCCAACTATTGGTTGGCCAACTCCGGCATGCAGGAAATGAATTTTTCTACTGCCGCTGGTTGGAAAAAACCAAACAAAGGACTGGAGTTGTTTTACAGCCAGTTCAATACCAAACTCGGAATTTTCTCTGGAGCACATATTGGCAACGTAACAGACTTGATGAACATCATCAACAACGGGCAACCACCGGCATATGTTACCGATGCTCCGTTTACTTACAACATCGACAGGCCGAATCAGCAAATACAACACCATTTGGCTAAAGCCAAAGCCTTTGTAAAAACGGGGACCAATAGCCGGTTGAATGCTATTGTTTCTTATCAATACAACTGGCGGAGAGAATACGATATCAAACGCTTTAGCAGCAGTAGTAATGCACCACAATTAGACATTAGTTTGCAAACAGTAGGAGCCGACGTAGTATGGGATCATTATGCAGGAAAGCAAATTCGTGGCTCGGTGGGGGTGCAATCATCTTACCAACTGAATAGCTATTCACAAAGGTTTTTTATACCCAACTATCAGGCGATTAACGCTGGGGTATTTGCGATTGAAAAATACAGTCACAAACAATTTGCTGCAGAGTTGGGTGTACGATACGATGTTCGCAGCATCTTCGATATCAACCGTAATAACGGCCGCACTTATTACGACAGAAACTATGGTAGCCTGAGTGCCAATGGCGGCGCCAGCTATCACTTGAATGACTGGCTCACAGCAGCTATTAACCTGAGTACTGCATGGCGGGCACCACAGGTAAATGAACTGTATAGCGATGGTTTGCATCATGGTTCTGCACGAATTGAAAAAGGCAATCCTAATCTCAATCCGGAACGGGCCAACAGTGTGATGCTGTCGCTGAATGTGCAGCGCAAAAACTGGCAGGCAGAAGTGGTATGGTACCACAAGCAAATCAATGATTTCATTTTTCTGCGCCCCACTTTTCCGCCCCAGCTCACTATCCGTGGTGCATTCCCATCTTTCTTGTACGATCAAACAAATGCCCGTATCAGCGGTGTTGATTTTTCGTCACAGTATGCATTCAATAGTCATATTGCCTGGCAGTTGAAAGCCTCGTTTGTAAGGGCTTTTGATAAAAAGGCCAACGACTGGATTATTCAAATGCCGGCAGATCGGTTGGAGAATGCATTGACCTATCAATTTGCTGATGGTAAGGGTTGGAAAGATCCGTTTATCAAACTGCAATGGCAATGGGTGCTGGAGCAAACAAGGGTGCCAGCTACAGGAGAGATTGAAGTAACGCTACCCAATGGCAGCAAGCAAATGGCCAGCGATTATGCAGCTCCGCCAGCCGCCTATCATTTGCTGGGTGTAGAAGCAGGCATTACAAAAATCATTTCAGGGAAGCCGGTGAAATGGTTGATTACTGGCAGCAACTTGCTCAACACAGTATATCGTGATTACATGAATGCTTTCAGGTATTTTGCCGATGAAATGGGCATCAACATTGCATTAAAAGTGCAGGTGCCCATAGGTAAATAGGTTTCCAATTTTCAAATCCAAATAAGAACAAAAACACTATGAAGAAGTATCAGAAAATGCTGCTCGGCCTGGTAGTTGTTGTAAGCATAGCTACAGGTTGTAAGAAGAACAAAGAAGAGTTGAATGAAGAGGAGTTGATTACAACAGTGCAACTCAAGTTTACAGAAACAGGAACTACTAACGTAAGCACATTTACGTTTAGAGATATAGATGGCGATGGTGGTAATGCACCAACTGCTTTCGACAACATTGTGCTGGCTCCCGGTAAAACCTACGACATGGCCATTGAGCTGAAAGATGAATCAAAAACGCCAGCCGTTGATATTACCGATGAAGTAAAAGAAGAAGGAGACGAGCATCAGTTCTATTTTGTTGTATCTGCAGCCAACGTCACCATTTCCAATTTAAACAATGATGCAAATGGTTTGCCCTTGGGTACTACCGCACGTTGGGTAACAGGTGCTGCAAGTACAGGTACAGTAAAAGTGGTATTGAAGCACAAGCCTGGTGGTATCAAGGCTGCCGGCGACCCAATCACCAAAGGTGAAACAGATATCGAATTGAATTTTAACGTTCGGGTTCAATAATTCAATGAGACATCAATGTAGTAAGAAAGGCTGTTCTGCTTATTGCAGAGCAGCCTTTCTTATAGCATGTAAATCAGTAAATCTGTTGCAGTATTTGCAGTAGCATTGTTATCGAACTGTTGCG
Organism: Chitinophagaceae bacterium; assembly: GCA_020848815.1. Taxonomy (GTDB): domain Bacteria; phylum Bacteroidota; class Bacteroidia; order Chitinophagales; family Chitinophagaceae; genus Phnomibacter. The sequence goes on from JADLHL010000023.1 coordinate 12,920, forward strand.
GAAACCATTGTACTATCTGCTTCAAGCAGCGTTGAACATCAGGAAAAGGAGGCTGTAGTTGCAAACTGGCATTGCCTGCAGATTTCGAAATTTTTTCGCCCGTTTTATTCATCATCAATGGGTGATGAATAAAACGACATTGTAGAAATGTATCCAGCTGTAGCAATGATGCGATGTACAATTGCAACGCAGTAGACGATAATAAGTCTTCACCACGTACAATGCAGTTGATGCCGAAATACACATCATCGGCTAAGGATGCAATGTGATAGGCTGGTAGCCCATTGCTGCGTTTTATTATTGGCGCATGCTGTACTTCATTCAGGCAAAAACTAACGTTGCCTAAAGCATCATCATGCCATTGAATATGCGTGTCGTGGGGCACCTGCAATCGCCATGCTGCATGGGGTGTATCGGGTGCTGGTTTTTTTTGAAAGCAGCTGCATTGATGTTTGGCTATTTGCTGCCGGCTGCAAGTGCAGGCATACAAATGGCCGGATTGCCATAGTTGTTGCAAGTATGTTTCGTACATCGGCAGGCGCAGCTGCTGCGACCATTGTGTGTGAAATTCATGCGCATCTTTCGGCCCTGTTTGATAGCTGATGCCTGTGGCTTGTAATGCATCAAAAATGTAGTTCAGGTAGGCTTCACGAAAACGTTCATTGTCGAGGTCGTCAATGCGCAGCAGGAGTTCGCCATTGGCTTTTTGTACCAGCAGCCAGGTGTATAAAAAAGCGGCGATGTTGCCTTCGTGTAAGAAGCCGCTGGGTGTGGGTGCTATTCTGCTGCGAAGCATCACGTGTTTGTATTTATTCTTTTACTTCAGCTTCCAATACAGATAGCAAACCATTTACAGGAGCATCTTCTCGTAGCTCCCAAAACATGATGCCGCCCAATCCATATTTTTTCATGTAAGCCACTTTCGCTTTTATGGATTGTGGATCGTCGGTGGTGGCAAAGAGTTGTTTTTCGGCATTGTAAAAATGCGTGGCTTTTGCTGTGTCGTCCCAATAAGCAGTGAAGCCTTGTGCCGGTGTAAGTTTCTCCTGAAAATGTTTGTAAGAAACGCCTGCAGTATGTTGACCGCTTTGGTCGAGGCCATTGTTGGTAGCAGCTACATTGGCCCATACCCGGCTGTAAAAAGCAGCACCAATTACCAGTTTGTTTGCCGGTACACCTAGCTTCAGCAATTGTTGTACGCAGTTGTCGGTCGATTCTTTTTGCGATGGCCGGCTATACAATGCTGTGTGGTGACCGGTTATTTTGCTATAGCCGTTGATGAGGTCATAGGTCATCAAATTGATGCGGTTGACCAATGGCGTAACTGCGGCCCAATCCACCGATTGCTCAATGAATTTATCGAAGCCACCCGCTGCAAAACTCAGTTCGTATTTGTCGCCCATCGTTGTTCGCAAACGTTGAATGAGATCAGTAAAATTCGCCTTGTCGTCGCTGCTGTAGGGATGGCCGGGTGGGCCTGGAATAGTGGGATATTCCCAATCCAAATCAATGCCATCTGTTTGGGTGGTTTGCAAAATCTGCAACACGGAGTTGGCAAATGCCTGCCGGTTTTCTGCCGTAGCAAATACGGGAGAGCAAGTAGCACAACCGCCCCATCCACCCAGCGAAATCAACACTTTCATGGAAGGATTGCGTTTGTTTTTGAGGGCCACAATCTGAAGCAAATCTTGCTTTCGCTGCTCATTGTCGAAAGCCAGCTCATTGCCTTTAAGGTGCAAAAAACTAAAAATGAGCTGAGTGAGTTTTTCAATGGGATATGCTTCCAATGCTTTGCCATCGCCACTGTAGTAGCCAATGATATCGTAATGTTTGGCAGGTTGTGCGTGGCTGCAATGGATGGCCAAAAGAGCCGCCAACATCAGGAGTGTTTTTTTCATAAGCCTCTCGGGTTATGCTAACAATACTACTGACTTCTTTGCTAAGAAATTTTCGGAATATCGGCAGAGAGGTAGGTAAACTGACCGGGTTGCTGCTGCAGCACAGCTTTCAGCAAGCCATCGGCAATGGTACTGGCCTTTATAGCTTTGTAATGCCGGAGCGATCCGAGCATGAGCGGATGCATGAGTTTGGTAAATGCCAAACCGAATTTTTCCATGGGTCTGTTTTCTTGTCTTGGCCCATCAATGATGGAGGGACGGAGAATATGGAGTGAAGTGAAGCCAATTTGTTTCAGGTCTTCTTCCATATCGCCTTTTACACGGGTGTAAAAAAACGGTGAAGAAGGCGAAGCGGACATAGAAGAAACCACAGCCATGCAACTGCAACCACGTGCATGCAGTTGTGTAGCCAGTTGTACAGGCAAGGTTCTGTCCACTTTAATGAATGCTGCTTTGCTGCCAGCTTTTTTAATGGTGGTGCCAATGCAGCAGATGAAGGCATCAACAGTTGGCAATGGATCGGGCAATGCTTGCAGTTGTACAAACTGCAATTTGTGATGCGTTATAGGCGATGGTCTTCTGCCAAACACGATGACTGAAGTAACAGCATCGTGTTGCAGCAAACGTTCGAGTGTCAGCTGCCCGGTAAGCCCGGTGGCGCCCAATAACGCTACAATCATTTTTTACTCTTTTGAAAATACTTCAGTAAGCGAACTTCTTTTTCGTTGAGGAAACGCCATTTGCCACGTTCTACATTTTTCTTGGTGAGGTTAGCAAACATCACCCGGTCGAGGTTTTTTACATCGTAGCCGAGGTGCTCAAACATGCGGCGTACAATGCGGTTGCGGCCGCTGTGTATTTCCACACCAATCACCGATTTGTCGGATGGGTCGGCGTAGGCTGCAGAGTCGGCAGCAATGGGGCCGTCCTCTAGTGTCATGCCTTGTACCAGTTGGTCAAGGTCGGCCTTGGTCATGGGTTTATCCAGCTTGGCTTCGTATATTTTTTTGATCTCAAATTTTGGATGGGTGAGCTGCTGCGCCAGATCGCCGTCGTTGGTGAGCAGCATAACGCCCGTTGTATTTCTGTCGAGCCGGCCTACGGGATACACCCGCTCTGTGGTAGCCGTTTTTATAATGTCCATCACTGTTTTGCGGCCTTTATCGT
>JADLHL010000024.1 GCA_020848815.1 Chitinophagaceae bacterium
AGAGTTGTTTGCGTACCGCATCGGCACTGCGAGGCGTAGCTTTTGAGCCCTTACCCCGCCATTCATCGCAACCGAGCAACACCAAATCTGCTGCATCAAAATCGTTGGCCTCCAGCAGCATGCCGCCTATTTGCCCCGGCTTATAGCCTTCGTCTTCCGAAATTTCAAATGGGTTGGCCAGCTCTATCAGTTCTTGTATTTGATGCAGTAACATGTGGTGCGTTGCTTGTATTACTTTGTCGAAAAAAAATCGGGGTGAAGGTAACAGCCAGCATGCGGCTATGCGCCATGCAGTTTTTTAACAAGGGTTGATAATACATTGCTGCGGTGCAGCAGCTGGTTAAAAATGATACATAAGCAGCGAGTAGCCCCGATTTGCGCTATTTTGCCAGCCATGTTTGTGGCACCTGTGTATACCTCATTTTTACAACGCTGGTTTTGGTACCTCTGTTGCAGCCTGTTGCTTCCGCTGGCCGGCATGGCACAGCCCGATTGGCAGCTGCTCACATCGGCCAATGCCATGGCCAGTCATGAGCAAATTACCATCAGCTACACCTTGGTAAATGCATCCGGCACGGGGGTAAAATTTCCTACGTTTAAAGATTGGGATGTACTCAGCGGCCCCATGACCACTACCAGTACCAACATCATCAACGGTGTAAAATCAACAGCGCAGCAATACAGTTTTCAATTGGCGCCACGGCGCACCGGTAGTTGCACCGTACCCGCTGCCAGCATTATAGTAAATGGCAAAAGCTACCAAACCAATACACTGGTTATAGAAGTAACCAAAGGTGCTCAGCACAACAACAGTCCGTACCCACCTAACGAGCACGGATTTACGTACGATGCCTTTGTACTCGACAGTAAAGAAAATGCACAGGAAAAAATAAAACGCAACCTGCTGCTGAAAACCAAACTCAGCAAAAACACTTGCTACGAAGGAGAAACCATTGTGGCAGAATACCTGCTGTACTCCAGGGTAAACCTGAGTGCCGAGCTCGACAAACGCCCGGGTTTCGAAGGCTTTTCTTCTATTGATTTACCGGCCGAAGACCCCGGCAGCGAGTTTCAATATGCTACGGAAAATGGAAAGGTATACAAAGTGTATACCCTGCGCCGGGTGCAGTTGACAGCACTGCGGTCGGGTGAGCTCAAGCTGGCCCCCATGAGCATTTCGGGTACTGTTTCATTTTTACGCACCCACAACGGACAACCCATTGCTGCAGACCCCTATGCACAGCAGCGTTCTGCAGAAGAACCATTTACGGTAGCAGGAAATGTAGAAACCGTGCAGGTGACGCCATTACCTGCCAATGGCCGGCCTACTGATGGTGCCATTCCTGTGGGCGAATTTTCGTACAGTGTACAAATGCCCAAGCAGCCACTGGCTGCAGGCGATGCTGCCGAGTTGATTGTGGCGATAAGCGGTCTCGGGCAGTGGAGCATGCTGCAAGCCCCACAGATTGAGTGGCCCAAAGGCATCACCGGCTACGAACCCCGCATGGACGAGCAACTCGATAGCCAACGGGTACCGGTGCAGGGTGTGCGGCGGTACATTTATCGCTTTGCTGCCGATAGCATGGGTGATTATAATATCCGCATCAAAGGCTTTCATTATTTCAATCCATCTGATGTAGTGTACAAGCAAACGGCCGATAGCAGTGTGAACCTGCACATTGGCGCAGCGGTGGCTCGTTCCTCCTTTGCCGACGATCAGGTGAATGACCCAAGCAGCTTTAAACTCACCGAATGGTTTACCCGCTTTATGCCTGTAGTTGCATTGAGTGCTGCATTGGTACTGGTGATTGTACTCATGCTGTTGGGCAGGGCCAAACGTAAAAAACGATTCGCAGCTCAGGTACTCGATCCCATATTTACACAAGGCCTAGATGACCCCATGTATCAGGTAACAACTGCTGCTGGCAACCGGCCATTGGTGGTAGAAAAAAGAGACGTTGTAAAAAACACAACCTTGCAGCAGGATACTGCTGATATCAAAGCTTTGGCTACACGTATGCTGGCAGAAGTACAGCAAGAAAATACCGGAGACAATGTGGCTGCACAACAATTGTTGCAGTTATGCAACGATGTATTATATGCTCCTTTCGGGCACCAGCACAGCGTAGATGATTTGCAGCAGGCATATACCGAATGGAAGCAGACTAAGGCGTAAACTTTTTGAGTGTTTTGTTTGAAATATGAAACGCAAATATGCTTTCATTTATCCCATAAAGAAGTCTCGTTGCTATAGCAGCATTGTTACTTTCTTTTTCTTGAAAAAAAGAAAGTAACCAAAGAAAATTCAAGGCAAACCCGATGCCTCCGGCCGTTTTGCCTTGCCAACGCCTCCCCCTGTGTAAGTTTGAGTTCTATCCATGAATTGATGAAACACATGGATTATTGACCATTACATTTCTGTAGCCCAAAATACTAAGGCGTAAACTTATACCCCACACCACGTACACTGTGGAAGTGTTGCGGATTGCGGGAGTCTTCTTCGAAGTACTTGCGAATGTTCAGCAGAAAATTATCGATGGTGCGGGTGGTAGGAAAAACGTTGTAGCCCCATACGGTTCTTAAAATCGTTTCTCTTGTAACGACTTCGCCACTATGCTCAATGAGCAGTTGCAGCAGCATGGCTTCTTTTTTACTCAGCGCCACGGTTTCGCCATTTTTCAGCACGGCTTCCTGTGCTTTAAAATTGATGGTATGTCCGCCAAAACTATACGTACTGGCAGGTGTATGATCGGCTTGTTGACGTTTGTTTTTGAGCAACAGTTTTTCAATACGCAGCAGCAACTCTTCGAGGGCAAAAGGTTTGGTGAGGTAATCGTCGGCACCTTTTTTCAAACCGAGAATGCGATCGTTGGTAGAGTTGCGGGCACTCAGTATGAGCACCGGCGAATCAATCTTTTTAATGCGCATGGTTTCGAGCACTCCAATGCCGTCTATTTCGGGCAGCATAATATCGAGCAGCACCAAATCGAAATATTCGCCATCCAGTTTTTCGAGTGCCTGTTGGCCTGTATACGCCGACACCACATCGTAGCCTTCCATCCCAAGGTTCATCTTGAGTGTTTCGTGCAATGCTTCTTCATCTTCTACCAACAATATGGAGGCAACTGGTGCAGGTATTTTCATATCTAAACTGTTGAATCGTCTAAAGGAAAACGGATGGTAAAAATACTACCCTGTGGCACATTGTCGGTTATTTCTACCGTGCCATCGTGCCGCTCGGCAATGCGCTTTACCAGGTACAAACCCAAGCCTGTGCCCTTGGTGTTTCTGGTTTGCTCATTGCCCATACGGTAAAACTTATCAAATACTTTCTTCTTTTCTTCCGCCGGAATGCCTTTGCCCTGATCGGCTACTCTCAATTTGGCTACCTGATTTTTGAGCGTCAGCGATACATCAATGGTACTGTTTTTTGGCGCATACTTCATGGCATTATCGATGAGGTTGTTCAGCAACAACCGAATCAAAAACGGATCGCCATACACCCATATTTGCGGTTGCACTTTACAAGAAAAATCACGGTCAGGAAAACGCATGTTGTACTGGTCTACAATATCATTCACCAACTGATCGAGGGAAAACCTTTCTTGCTGTGCACTTTGCTGACCACTATCAAAACGTGATGCCAGCAAAATATTGTCGCACAAATCGTTGAGTCGTTCGGTTTCGTTGAGGGTCATTTGCAAGAGCCGGTCCCGCTGTGTATCGTCGAGCTTTCGGCGCTGCATGGTTTCAATATTGAGGCGGGCAACAGCAATCGGCGTTTTCAATTCATGCGTCACCGCCATCATAAAATTTTGCTGCTGCTGGCCCAATCGTAAATACCTTCTCGTGGCTAAATACACAAACAATGCACCTACCCAAATGAGCAACATAAAAATGACACCCTCGCCTACATACTGACCATGCTTGCGGCGTTGATAATCGAGCACATCTGCTTTACGGGCTGCATAGTTGTCCGCAGCAGGGTTCAACTCGGATAAACGCAGCAAAGCCATTTCGTTGTTTTGCTGATCGAGGCTTACAAACCACCACACCAATGCGGCCATAATGTAAGCCAGCAAAAACCAGAAAATAACCGTTACAAAAGCAAGTTTCTTTTTGGCTGATTGCATACGCTCAAATGTTGAAGAAAAAGCGGAGGCGGCTTATTCGGCCACGGGCTCTACCCGAATGCCGGCCTGCAATACATGCGGCAGCGGATCGATACGCATTTGCTGTTGCAGGGTAAATTCAATGCTGCCGGTTTTATTAAATTTTACAGGCCTTGGCAGCAAGAGTACCCGGCGTTCAAAAATATCATCCATGCCTACACCCAGCCATTTTTCGCCGGTAGCCAGTGGCAAATCAAACGACTGTGTACGCATGCTGTCCTGCGGATTGCGAATGCCTACATTCAACCAGATATTTCGATAGAGGTAACTGTTGCTGTGGCGCAGCACTACGTACACCCGGTAATAACGGGATGTATCGGTAATATCGAACTTATACGTGGGCACAAAACTGCGCTGCCATTTTGCTTCTGGAATATTTACCAGCCGCTCAAATAAATTTACATGCTTACAACTGCACAACAGCAAGCTGGTGATGAGCACCAATCCGCACAGGTTATTCCTCGTTATTGTTTTTTGCATCATGTTGTGGCACTGCATGGCTTACAAAATATTCAACACCTGTTCTTTGGCTTTTTCCAGTTCGTCTTTCATTTGCACCACCGATTTCTGCATTTCAGCATCGTTGGCTTTGGAGCCGGTGGTGTTTATTTCGCGGCCTATTTCCTGTAAAATAAAACCGAGTTTTTTTCCTTTCGATGTATCGGTTTCAGCCAAAATGCTGAAGAAATAATCGCAGTGATTGTTGAGGCGCACCAGCTCTTCGCTGATGTCGATTTTTTCGATGTAATAAATGAGCTCCTGTTCCAGGCGGTTGGCATCTACATTTTCTTTGCCCACCCATTCTTCCAGTTTGCGTTCCAGGTTTTCTTTCAACCGAACCTGCCTTTGTGGTGCCATTGCGGCTATCTCCTGCGCCAGTTGGCGAATGTTTTGTATGCGGCTGCTAATGTCTTGCAGCAATACAGCACCTTCTTCGGCACGGTGCTGCAATACATCATGCACAGCAAGTTCTATGGTTTGCAACACCATTTGCCAGCTGGCATCGTCGAGCAGTTCATTTTGTGGCGTTACCACTTCGGGTAGTTTCAACAGTGCCCCGAGTATTTGTGAGGTATCGAGGTTGAGCTCCTGTGCCAGCCCACTGATATTTTGATAGTAAAAACGGATGAGATCGGGATTGATACTGACGGGTTTGCTGGCGCCATTCATTTTGAGGGTAATGGAGCAGTCTACGCTACCGCGTTGCAATTTGCCCGAAACAAAATTGCGGATGTCGAACTCAAAAGATTTGAGCAATGGCGGCAGTTTCAGGTTCATGTCGAACTGTTTGCCGTTCAGCGATTTTATTTCCACCAGTACATGATTTTCACCGGCTGTTTTTTCAGCCCGGCCAAAGCCCGTCATAGAATGCACAGCGTTTTCAATCATAGTGCGGTAAAAATAAGACAAACGACCCTCGGGCCCGCATGTTGCCAAAGAAAACGGCCCGCCACGAGGGCAGGCCGTCTCTGTTATGTATCGTACCAAAGGTTATTGCTTGGTAAGGGTGTATGTCATTGTGTAGAAATTCACCTGGATTTTATACGTTCCGCTTGATGGAACTGAAATTGTTCCAGGGTCATTGCCACCGCCATAGTTATATCCCAGTTCTCCGTCTTTTGAGCCTTTGCCAAATTGAGGTAGCCATTGAGACACCTGAGAAATAAATTTCACATTAGCACCGCCGGTTAAAGTTTGAGTGCCTTCGAAAACCCAGGGACTTACACGTGTCAGATATTGAGCTTTCAATGTAGTATTTGAGTTTACATTATCCCAACCACCTGCTGTAGCATCGCCAATCGTATAGATACTGTCAGGCAAAGCTACACTTGAGGACACCTTGAATTTTCCTTTTTGAAAATCAAATACGAGCTTGTACCAACCATCCACTGGAGGTGCAGGGAAGTTATCTCTCAGTTCGCTACCGAAATCGCCGCCTTCCCACAAGCCAGCCAAATCACCCTTGGCTACAGAGTACTTGCCCCACTGTCCGTTTTCGGGCAGAATGAGGTATGAAGCACCACCAAAGAGATTGAATATGCCCCCAAAAGTTGTCTCATCAATTCTGCTTAATTCTTGTGATGGCACAGGAACAGGATTTGACCAGCCACCCTGTGTAGCATCACCTATAATGAACAGCTTACCAGAAGCAGGCAGCGCTACTTTAGGCGGAATCTTGTAGGGGGTAACTTTCAGGGTCACCACGTTGCTGTTGTACTGCTCGTTGTTGTTGCGGTACGAAGAAATAACCCGTACATCTACAGAGTACTGCTTGTTAAACTCAAAGCCATAGTTCAACAGCATGTTGTTGAGGTCTTTGGCAATAAGGCTGAAAGAACGGGTAGCGTTGATTTCGAAAGAATTGGCCTTGCTAAAGTTGCGGCCGGCAGAGTCAATTTGCAACACGTATTTGTAGCTGCTGGAATCGGTAGAGTAAAGTGGACTGGTCCAGCTGAACGTTACTACGGTTTTGTTGCTGTCTGCAGCAGTAGGCGCAATAGTGGTAGCTGAAGCAGACAAAACCGTGGCTGTGCCCTTGGCATAATACGGCAGGTTATCGGTCTTCTCGCAAGAAGCCAAACCAACCACCAATGCCATTGCCGCCAGTTGTATTTTTTTGAAAAGTTTCATGATTCAAAATTTTTTGGTTGAACAGGCATTATTGACGAGTGATAGAAAAACGTCCGGATTGGAAATCAACTACCACTTTGTAGGTTCCATCAGCTGCTGGCACTTTAATGTCTCCACCACCTCTTCTCAGTTTATCGCCTTCGGCAATGTTTTCGTTGTTGTTGCCATCAAAACCATACTTATCACCCCAATCGCCATTGATAGGCAGGAAGAGGATGATACCACCGCCGGTCAACGGAATGGTGATTTCATATTTGGTGTTGCTGATTTTGGTAAGTTCCTGGTTGGCAGGTACAGGGTTGCTCCAGCCGCCAGGTGTAGCACCTCCTATCAAAAACAGTTTGCCAGATGCTGGCGGATTTACTGCAGGGGGCGGGCTGTAGGGCTTAGCAGTAAAG
>JADLHL010000025.1 GCA_020848815.1 Chitinophagaceae bacterium
CGCACTTCATTCAGCAGCTGAATAAAATGCGCATCGCTTTGGCGGTAAATATGCTGCAACTCTATGTACACCGGCATGTGCTGGCGTATCACTTCGCTATTGAAGAAGAAGGGCCCTTCGTAAAAGTCTTGCAGTATTTGCCAGTCTTGATCGGGTACTACAGGCGGCAGCTGAAACATGTCGCCAATGAACAGCATTTGCACCCCACCAAACGGTTGCTCATTGTGTCGGATGTGCCGCAAAATGGTATCGATGGCATCGAGTGTATCGGCCCGTACCATGCTTATTTCATCTATGATGAGCAGGTCGATGCTGCGCATCAACTCCCGTTTGTCGCGGCCATACCGCAGCCTTGCCAACAGGCTGTGTTTGTTGTTGGCTTCGGTGCTGTTGTTATTGCCCGCAGGTATAAACGGCCCAAAAGGCAATTGAAAAAAAGAGTGAATGGTGGTGCCGCCGGCATTGATGGCGGCTACACCAGTGGGAGCCAGCACGGCATGCTGCTTGGGGCAATCTTGCCGCAATGTTCGCAAAAAAGTGGTTTTGCCCGTACCTGCTTTACCCGTTAAAAAAACGGATTCGCTTGTATAGTACACATAATCTTTGGCCAGTTGTAAATGGGTGTTGGTGTGTTCTTGCATAAATATCAATCCGTGTTACTGGTTAGGCATCAATAAATAAATCGGGGTAGAAGTTGGTATTGCCCGGCACATGTGCATAGCCGCTCAAATCTGTAATGCCATGCGATTGCAACACTGCTTCATCGATAAAGAAATTGCCCGTGCATTTGTCGGAGGGCTGCTGCAAAATGTACCATGCAGCATCGGCCACAATTTGCGGGGTGCGGCTCATGTTCATCAGCATTTCACCACCCAGCAAATTATTGACAGCCGCTGTTGCAATGGTGGTTTTTGGCCACAAAGTATTGGCAGCAATGCGGTATTGTTTGAGCTCAGCACTCAGGCCAAAAGCAATCATGCTCATGTTGTATTTGCTCATGGTGTACGACAGGTGCTTGGCAAACCATTTGGCCTCCATATTTATTGGCGGACTCAAATTGAGGATATGTGCATTGGTGCTTTTCTTGAGAAAAGGAATAGCTGCCTGACACAAAAAGAAAGTGCCACGTACATTGATGTTATGCATCAAATCGTAACGCTTGGGTTCTGTTTTTTCGGTAGGCAGCAGGTTGATGGCACTGGCATTGTTAATGAGGATATCGATGCCGCCAAAATGCTCGGCCGCTGTTGCTATGGCTTGCTGGCTGGCCGCTTCATCGCGGATGTCGAGTTGAATGGGCAGGGCTTTGCCACCGGCCTGTTCTATTTCTTCAGCAGCGCTGTAGATAGTGCCGCCCAGTCTGGGGTCTTCGGTTACGCTTTTAGAAGCCACCACAATATTGGCGCCATCTGCAGCCAGTTTGAGGGCGATAGCTTTACCAATGCCACGGCTGGCACCGGTGATAAACACAGTTTTATTTTGAAACAACATGGCAAACAAGTTTTAAAAGATGCTAAGGAAGGAATAAAAAAGGAAGTAAAGGAGATGAAAGTATGGAAAATTGTCGTAAATTAGTGCGACAAATGACAGGATGAAGAAAAAGCCCATTCAATACGGTCAAAAAAAGGCACAGGCCATTAGCAACCTGATGCAAGAGCCCGAGGTACTGTATCAGGTAAGTACCGATGTTTTTTCGCCGGTTGCTTATGATAAGCTCCAGCATGTGTTGCAATTTACGCAGGCAGAGTGGGCGGCTATTTTGCACATCAGTGATCGTACCCTGCAGCGATACCTCAAAGATGGCAAGCCGTTTACCGGTTTTCAGGCCGAGCTGCTGCATCAGCTCAAGCGCCTCACAGAAACCGGCCTGCAAATTTTTGACAGCGTAGCATCTTTTACTGATTGGCTGCGCAAAACCAAGCAGGTGCTGGGTCAGGAGTTGAGTTTTCAATCTTTACAAACCATTACCGGCATTGGCTTGCTGCAGCAAGAGCTGGGCCGTATGGCATACGGCGTATACATATGATGCTTGTTCACCGTATTGGTCACGTTGCTTTTATTGATGATACCGAAGGTATTGGTGCCAAAAAGTTTGGCGGCCGTTGGAATCCGGTCGGTATAGGTTGTTTGTATTGTAGCGAACATTTATCGCTGGCAGTGCTGGAAAAATTTGTGCATGCACAAGGCCGCAACGACATGCTGCAATTGGCCACCAGAAGTTTTGCTATTCCTGCTGTAGCTAAATTGTACAAAGTGGATACGCCACGATTGAGCAAAGGCTGGGAACATGATTTTGCGTACACACAATGGCTGGGCCAGCAAATACTGGAAGACACAGCCTATGCAGGTTTCATTGTACCATCGGTGATAGTGCCTGGCGAACACAATGTGGTGCTGAATCCGCTATCGCCATTGTTTAAAAAAGTAGAACCGCAGGCTTCGGCATTGTTTGCCATGGATAGCCGCTTGCTGGCACATGTGTAATGATTATTGCAGAAGAAAAGCGATGCTTGGAGGGCATCGCTTTTTTTATTTAGTTTTCTTCAATGATTTGTTTGCTGTCAGTAGGTGGCTCTTTGGGGGCATCACCTTTCAGATAAGTAGGCAGGTTGAGGCCGGCCATGTTGAACAGGTCGTTAAGTGGTGGCACGGTTTTCATCATACCCGATACAAAGTTGGCCGTGGATGATTGACCGTTTTCGCTGCTGTTGCCACTGTCCCAAACCGTTATCTTATCAATCTTGATGTTCTTCACGGCTTCTACCTGTGTTTTCACGAGCTCTGGCAGTTTTTCAATGAGCAACAACTGGAAGGCTTTTGTAGGATCGCCGCCGGCGGCTTGCACCACCTGGTTGTAACCATCGGCCTGCTTGGTCAAAATTTCCAGCAAACCTTTTGCCTCGGCTTCCATTTTGGCAAAAATGGCATCGGCTTCGCCTTTCGCTTTTTCACGAATGCGTTCGGCTTCGGCTTGTGCTTCTATAATGGCACGTTGCTTGGCAATTTCTGCAGGAATAACGATGTTGGCAATTTGCGTAGATCGTTCTCTTTCCGAACGGGCCAATTCTGCTTTTTGCTCCGCCACGTAGGCTTCTTCCAAAGCCTTGGCCTGCTGCACTTTTTCGGCCGTGATGGCGATGCGCAAAGACTCCGCTTCTTTTTCGCGGCGCAATGCTTCGGAGTTGGCAATGGCTATCTTGGCTTCGTTTTCACCTTTAATGGCAATGGCATTTGCTTCCGAAGTTTTTACACGGGTATCTCTGGCGGCTTCCGCTTTACCAATGGCTTCATCTTTTACAGCTGAGGCAATGCTGATTTCTTTGTCTTTTTGGGTGATGGCAATTTTTACATCACGGTCACGATGCGTTTCTGCTATCTGTGTATCTCTTTCACGGTCGGCCATAGCTTTACCGGTTTCGCCAATCTTCTCTTGTTCGGCCACGCTGATTTTTGCTTCGTTGATGGCTTTGGCGGCAGCTTCTTTACCCAAGGCCTCAATGTAACCAGATTCATCTTTGATATCGGTTACGTTTACGTTGATCAGTTTCAAACCGATTTTCTTGAGTTCGGTATCAACGTTTTTAGAAATGTTGTCGAGAAACTTGTCGCGGTCGCTGTTGATTTCTTCAATGGTCATGGTGGCAATCACCAGGCGCAACTGACCAAACAGAATATCTTTCGACAGTTCCTGAATTTGCTCAGGACTTAGGCCCAGCAAGCGTTCTGCGGCATTGTTCATGCTGTCGGCCTCGGTAGAAATAGCAATGGTAAAACGACAAGGCACATCCACCCGGATGTTTTGTCGGCTGAGTGCATTGGTTAAATTAGCCTCTATGGAAATGGGTTTCAGATCGAGGTACGCAAAGTCTTGAATAACGGGCCAAATGAAGGCGCCGCCACCATGAATACATTTGGCAGAGGTGCCACCGGTGCGGCCATACACCACCAGTATTTTATCACTCGGGCAACGTTTGTAACGGGAAATGATGGCAGAAATGGTAATGAAAATCACCACCACCAAAATGGCAATCATGTAAACAGGCGTCATAAATAGAAGGTATTTATATTTTAGAAACTACAAGCAAATTATCACCCATGATATCGGTGACTTTGACGATGGCACCAGTGTCAATCTTTTCGCCCTGGGTAATGGCGTCGAGTTCGTGTACCGAACCGTTGACACTGATCTGCACTTTTCCTTTGCCCATGTTTTGTGCAGGAATGCTGAGGTATACTTCTCCGGTTTTGCCCAGCACTTTTTGGATGTTGAAAGAGTTGTCTTCTGCCAGTTTTTGCACTTGACGAATAATGACAAAAAACAGCAAGACAAACACAATGCCTACGGCTGCGGCTACTGCCACTAGCAAAGATTTGTTGCTAAAGCTTTGATAACCGGTAACGCCCATCCAGCCAAAGCCCAACAAAAAGTTGGTGAGGTTGCGCAGGCTGAACAATTGAAAAGGCGCATCGCCACCATCGAGGCTGCCGTCAAAATCGGCAGAGAGCCCATCGCTGGCGTCGGTGCCGGTAAACGTCATGATGGTTTGCACCAAAAAGACAAGGCTGGCCAAAATAGCCACTACCCAAAATACTTTGAGCATCAGCTCCATGTTGCTAAAATCCATAGAACCAAATATACACAAAATAGCCGTTTGGCAGAAAGGAGTTGCGTAGCATAACTCCCTTTACGATAATGTAATATGGAAAACTATTTCGCTAGAAATGCGGCGACTTGCTGTGCTGCTTCCTGGCGGGCATCAGCCAACACATCGTTTACAATAACCGTATCAAACTTGTGCCGAAAACTCATTTCGTATTCGGCTTTGCTGATGCGTGTATGCAGGCTTTCAGGCGTTTCTGTTCCGCGGCTTTCGAGGCGCTGTCGGAGTGCATCTACCGAAGGTGCCTGAATGAACATGCTGAAACACTGACCGGGATATTGCTGCTGCACATGAATGGCGCCTTTCACATCAATATCGAGCACCGGTGTTTTGCCTTCGCTCCAAATGCGGGTCATTTCCGATTTAAGGGTGCCGTAGTATTTGCCTTCGTACACCATTTCCCATTCCAGAAATTCGTTGGCCTGTATTTTTTGCTTGAAGTCGGCTTCGCTGATGAAGTAGTAGTCTTTGCCATGCACTTCCGCACCACGTGGCTGACGGGTAGCTGCACTGATGCTAAAGGTGAGCGTTGGAAACTGCTCCAAAAGGTACTGTGTAATGCTGGTTTTGCCCGCACCACTGGGTGCCGTAATGATGATGATTTTGCCCTGACTACTCATGATGCCGCAAATATAGCAGGGGAGTAGGTTTGGAGTTGACGAGTTTACAAGTTCACGTGTTCACAAGTTCCATTGTTCTAGAGTTTACCAATTTGAAATCGGCACTGAGTATACCCACTCGTCAACTAATCAACCAATTAACTAGTCAACCTCTTAACCAAATCAAAACTTATTCCCCAAAAAATACGGCAATGCTGCCCGCCAGGTGGGCCAGTCGTGTTTCCATTCGGGGCCCCAAATGTTGAGGTCGTAGGTGATGCCTTTGTTGTACAGCACATCGGCAAACTCACGGGCTGCCCACGGTGCTTCGTAAGGGCCTTCGCCGCTAAAGAGGTGTATGTGGTGGCTCTTGCGAATCTGATCGAAATACCAGGGGTCGCTAAGGTTGGGCAGGTAATGCGCCGGACTGTTGAAGTACACCTGCTCGTCGTAGTAGCCATCGGTATATTCCATCAGGTTGTACACGCCGCTCATGGCAATAACGCCGCTGAATAAATCGGGCCGTTTCAAAAACAGGTTCATGCTGTGCAGTGCACCAAAAGAAGCGCCACATACAATGATGGGTGTATCGGGAGACGTATGTGTTTTAATAAATGGAACTACTTCGTTGAAGATGTATTCATTCCACTGGTTGTGGCGGATGGCTTTGTGTGCCCCTTCCATGCTCTTGTTCATCCAGCTTTGTTTGTTCATGCTGTTCACACTGAACACTTTCACCTTGCCACTGTCAACAAACGGGGCCAAATCATCGGTGAGCTGAAAACGTTCGTACTCCAGAAAATCGGCGCCGGCCGTGGGTACCAGCAGCAGGGCAAATCCATAATGTCCGTACGTTACAATGGGCATGTCTTCGCCAAGGGCAGGGCTGTACCAGCTGGTTATTTCTCTTTGCATAAATGTATTAAAAGTGATATTGTAAGTAAGATTGAATGTGTATCGATTATCAGGCACTGGTTTTCTTTTTCAGTTCTTTCCACACTTCTCTGAAACATTGTGCGGCGTAGCTGCTGGGCGCAAACCACGCCACCGGTGCCAGCTTGCTGCCCATTTTTTCTACTGTGCTCAGGTAGGGCACGTAGTTGCGCAAAAACTGCTTGTGCTTGTAGTATTTGCCAATCACTTCGTTGTGCAGGTTTTTACGAATGTCTACCATACTGAAGAAGGCAATGAGCCTACTGGCATCGAGCTGGTTTTCTTCGAAAAACTGCTGCGCCATTTCGTAGGTACGAATGCTGAGCGTGGTAGGAATGGTGGGCAACACCACATAGTCGGCCGCAGCAAAAATGGCTTCGCTGAGTGGGCCAATGCCCGGAGGACAATCAATAAACAGGTAATCAAATTCGCCCTGCAATGAACCTACAAGGCTCTTGAATTTTTTCTTCGATTGCTTGGTGCTGTCTACCAGCACATCGAGGTGACGGTTGC
>JADLHL010000026.1 GCA_020848815.1 Chitinophagaceae bacterium
AATGTACCGGTGTAGTGTACCTTCACCACATCGCCTTTTTTTACTACAGACATCTTGTGAGATTTAATGAAGCTGCAAGGTAGTTGAATGATTGGTGATAGCAAACCTAAAATTGCGCAACTTGCATAGTTATGAGAAAACCACAGTTTCTTGCCATCCTTGTAGCGACACTCCATCTGCTGTGTACCCCGGGCTTTACGCAGCCTGTCAATAAGCAAAAGCCAGGTATCAAAACCGGTGCCGATCGAATGGAAGTGTACCTGCCCCTGCTCAAAGGCAAGCGGGTGGCACTCTTTGCCAACCAAACAACGGTGGTGGGACCCAACAAAGTGCATTTGGCTGATACCCTGCTGAAGCGGGGCGTACAACTGGTCAAAATTTTTTCACCAGAACATGGTTTCAGAGGCACCGCTGATGCCGGCGAAAAAGTGGGCAACAGCATTGATTCTGCCACTGGCCTGCCCATTGTTAGTTTGTATGGGGGTAAATATGCACCCAGTGCCGATGAAATGAAAGATGTCGACATCATGATGTTTGATGTGCAGGATGTAGGCATGCGCTACTACACCTACATTTCTTCTTTAGAAGATTATATGAATGCTTGCATCGAAAATGCAAAGCCATTATTGATTCTTGACCGACCCAACCCAAATGGTTTTTATGTAGATGGTCCCATTCTGGAAAAACCATTTAAGAGCCATGTGGGCATGCAACCCATTCCTATTGTGCATGGCCTTACCATTGGCGAATATGCACAAATGCTCGTAGGTGAAAAATGGCTTACCCAAAAAGCCAACAGCATGATGGAAACCTTTAAAAAAGCAGTGCCCACCAAGGACACGCCCTTTCATATGCTGGTGATTAAATGTCAGAACTATACCCACAGCGATTATTACGAGCTGCCTGTTCGCCCCAGCCCCAACCTGCCGAACATGCAAAGCATTTTTCTGTATAGCAGCACCTGCTTTTTTGAAGGCACAGAGGTGAGTTTGGGTCGTGGTACTTCTTTCCCATTCCAAGCATTTGGCCACCCAACTTTGCCAGACACACTCTTTAGCTTTACACCTGTAAGCATGTTTGGCGCCAAAACACCACCCCAGCAAAACAACCTGTGCTATGGCTTCGATTTGCGCAATGAAAAAATTGACATTACAAAACCACAGTGGAAACAAATACAGCTCCGTTATATTTTGACAGCCTACAAATTGTTTCCCAACAAAGACAGTTTCTTTTTACGTCCGAAAAAGAACAACCCTAACTGGCAAGATTACTTCTTCAATAAGCTGGCAGGCAGCTATACGTTGATGTGGCAGATCATGAACGGCAAAACCGAGGCAGAAATCCGCAAGAGCTGGCAGCCCGGTTTGAAGCAATACAAAGCCACCCGTAAAAAATACTTGCTCTACAAAGATTTTGAATAGCACATTTGCAGCCGCAAAGGCAGAGGTTATGATAGAGAAAGCAACACCACGAATTGTATTTATGGGCACACCAGAGTTTGCAGTAGCATCGCTGGATGCCTTGCTGCAAGCGGGTTTCAACGTTGTGGCTGTAGTAACAGCACCAGACAAGCCTGCCGGCCGTGGCATGAAGCTGACAGAAAGTGCCGTAAAGCAATATGCAGTGGCACATAACCTGCCGGTGTTGCAACCAGAGAAGTTGAAGGCGCCTGAATTCATTGCGGCATTACAAGCATTGCAAGCCGATTTGCAAGTAGTTGTGGCCTTTCGCATGTTGCCCGAAATAGTTTGGAACATGCCTCCCATGGGCACCATCAATGTGCATGGCAGTTTGCTGCCACAATATCGTGGTGCGGCACCCATCAATTGGGCTGTCATCAATGGTGAAAAAACTACCGGTGTAACGACCTTTAAATTGCAGCATGCTATCGACACAGGCAATATTCTGTTACAAGCCAGCATGCCCATTGATGACCATGAAACAGCAGGCGAAGTTCACGACCGCATGAAATCATTGGGTGCTGCATTACTTGTAAAAACTGTAGCTGGTTTGGTTGACGGAACTATTCACGAACAACCACAACCTACAGATGAAGGTCAACTGAAACATGCACCGAAGATTTTTACCGAAACCTGTCAGATCGACTGGAATCATTCAGCAGTGTCCATTCATAATCAGATACGCGGCTTATCTCCTTTTCCCGGCGCCTTTACACAACTGCATGGCAAAATGCTGAAAGTGTTTGAAAGTAGCTACAATACCGAAGTACACAACCAAGCTCCCGGCAGTATTAACAGTGATGGAAAAACTTATATCCGCTATGCTGCCATTGATGGTTGGGTAAACATATTGACGTTGCAGTTAGAAGGGAAAAAAAGAATGGCCGTAGCTGATTTCCTGCGAGGCTATCGCATGGAACAAGCCTGATTTATTGCTGAATAATGATGTCAAAATCATTTTCATCCCACACATCCAGCGCAGCACAGGCAGCGCTGCTGAGTCGGGCTACGATGGATTCGCCTTTTTTAATTACCGGCAATTCGCCTATCACTTTCGCAAAAATCATTTGCTGATTTTTTTTGTTCGTCACTTTTACAACAGTGCCAATGGTAAACTGACTGCTGAGAATATAAAACTTACCATCGTACCAACCGGCCATGCTTTTAAAGTAGCGGGCCTTCCCTTCTTTCATCGTGGTATCTGCGCCAGCAAATTCTGCAGTGTAAGCTCCGGTTCCTGTATACACCGGCGGAAATTTCTTGGGCTCAATGTTGTGCGGAATATCCGTGGGCGTTTTTGCCTGCTCATGAGCCAAAATGGGCGACAATAATGACAGCGGCATGAAACCAACAAACACAGGCTTGCCTTCCAACTCCAATTCATACGTTGGATTCAACGCCTTCAACACTCTCGGGTTAGCTTTCCCAAACAATGGCGACAAATTTTGAAAATGATCACCTTTTTGTGCCAGGTAGTACAATTCCACACAATGTTTATTGGCACAGCTATCGCTGAGTAAAGATTGCACTGTTAGGAAAACAGTATGCTGATGGTGGGCATGAGCTGTGTCAATTGGATTAAGCAACGCATACTGCTCGGGCGACATGCCAAATGCAATCCGCAACGCTTCTGTATTGATGCTGCTATCGGCCCGAAAAGCTATGACCGGCAAACCATTGCGCAGCAACACTTCCCGGTGCTGTGCAACAGATAGCTGGAGCCCCAGCATTAAGATGTATATGGTTATAAAAAGTACTCTTTTTTTCATGGCCTGCAAATATGTTGGTTTGCTAAACGAGGCATTGTGGATTTTAACAAACGGCTTCACATCAAAATGAGTTACAAAGAAAAAGGTCGAAACACTTTTCAGTATTTCGACCTTTGTGGGAGCACACGGGTTCGAACCGCGGACCCTCTGCTTGTAAGGCAGATGCTCTAAACCAGCTGAGCTATGCTCCCTTTTTTGATACCCCTGTATCGTTTTGGGAGTGCAAAAATAGGGGTAGGATTTAATCTGCAAAATTTTTTTTCCGTCTTTCTCAAAAAAATTAATTCGGCTGTAATTGGGGAAGTCTATATGGTTGGCCATCAACCACATACAACTCATCTATCTCAATGCTCCAGTACTTTGCTAAAGGGGATTTTTCTAACACCTGCAACACTTCTTTTTTAGATGTTCCACTGATCACAATCCAACTACGCATGCTTTCTAAACTCACCGTGTAACTATCTACAATGCCTTTGTTGATGAGGTAATTGATATACGTTCGGTGGGGCGGAACCAGCGTCATAAATTCTTCATCCATACGAAAGTGAATGGTGACCTGATACTTCTGTTGTTGCGATTGATTTGTATTTGCTCCTTCCATAGGTTTTTTCCTTTAGATGCAGGAACCACTTCAAAGTAAGAGGTCATTTGAGATAATTTCGCTGCATTATCATTTTTTTACAATATGCCGGCGCTTCCTGCTGCCTTACTCAAACAACTGACTGCTGCTCCTGGTTTTGATGAACCAGCATTTGTAGCTGTGCATGCAGCAGCGCAGCCACCTGTGTCGGTTAGGTTGCATCCAAAGAAAAGTACAGATGAAATAGCTGCACATTTACCAATAGCTGCACCTGTTTTGTGGGCAAAACACGGCCGTTATCTTTCTGAAAGGCCTGTATTTAGCCTCGATCCTTTGTGGCATGCCGGTGCTTACTATGTACAGGAAGCCAGCAGCATGGCTATTGAACTGGCGTGGCAGCATGTGCCTCAGCTACTGCCCATCAAAGTGTTGGATTTGTGTGCAGCACCAGGCGGCAAATCAACACACTTGCTGTCGTTGATGAAGCCGGAAGATGTGTTGGTAACGAACGAAGTCATCAGCAGCCGCATCAATATTTTATTAGAAAATATTACCCGTTGGGGAAATGCCAACGTGTTGGTAACGAATAATGATCCGAAAGATTTTGGACAACTCGATGGCCTTTTTGATGTACTGCTGGTTGATGCACCATGCTCTGGCAGCGGACTATTCAGACGAGACCCGGAAGCCATACAGGAATGGAGCGAAGACAATGTGGCCTTGTGTTGGCAGCGACAGCAACGCATCATTGCCGATGCTTGGAACGCTCTTGCACCGGGCGGTATTTTCATTTACACCACTTGTAGTTTTTCACCGGATGAAGATGAAACCGTGGTAGATTGGGTGCATCAGCAATTTGATGTGGAATCGTTGGCTGTTGCTATTCCTGAATCATCAGGTATCGTTACCAGTTTGAGTGAAGCAACGCAACATCCGTGTTATCGTTTTTATCCAAATCTGGTGAAAGGGGAAGGCTTTTTCATGGCAGTGTTTCGGAAAAAATCTGCGGCTGAAGCAACAACGTTGTCTGGTGTTAAACAAAAAGCCTATCGAACCATCAAAGTTGCTCAACCGCCGGCAGACATTGCCCGTTGGGTAAAAGAAGAAGCGGATGTTCAATGGTATATGCACAAAGAAGTGTGGTATGCAATGCCAGCCAATACATTTGACACATTTGCGCAGTTGCAAAATATTTTGAGAGTGCGGAAGGCCGGAGTGTGTGTGGGTGAAATGATGCATCAGCAATTGCAACCAGATCATGCATTGGCGATGAGTGATTGTATTAATAGCAATATTCGTCGCATCGAATTATCATTACCCGAGGCGTTAAAATATTTACGTAAAGAAGCTATTGATGTGGAAGCTGAAAAAGGTTGGCACCTGGTTTGCTTTCAACAAGTGCCATTGGGTTGGATAAAGCATTTGGGCAACCGAAGCAACAATTACTATCCCAAAGAGTGGCGATTGAGAATGTAACAGTCCTTGTACTTTCTATTCCTTCTCATCGTGACATAGATTACCAGCCAGCCATTTTATATAGAATAGCTTTAGCCACAAACAAACCAACGTATGGCTTACTATTTCAGCACCGTGATTGAGGGTAAATCTTTTGAAGAAATTATAGCACTTAC
>JADLHL010000027.1 GCA_020848815.1 Chitinophagaceae bacterium
ATCATAAACTCCAGCGGCTGCAGTGGTGTACCAAACACCGGGTTGTCGGGGAAAGGTTTACGTTCGCCGGTATCGTTGTAGCCGCGACGATTATACCATGCAATGAGTTCGGTACGTGCTGTAATCACACTCATAAAAATGCGGTGTACTTGTTGGCTGCGGGCAAAGTCTTCCGCTGCCTGCATCAATCTTTTGCCCGTACCCTGTGCCTGCTGCTGCGGCCACACACTCAGCATACCCAGATACATGCCCTGCGGTTGCTGCTGCAGGTACACGCAACCCTCTAAAGCACCTTCGGTATTGCGTAGCAGCAATACAGTCTCGTTATTACTTTCGAGCATAGCCTGTAATGATGCCATATCTATGCGTTGGGTGCCGGCAATAAGGTCGGCTTCGGTGGTCCAACCGGCACGGCTGGCATCACCGCGGTAAGCAGCATTTACCAGGGCTTGCACTTCGGCTATGTCGGCGGCGGTCATACAGGTAACAGGCATGGCGCAAAAGTAAATGGCTACGCTGTTGGTTGGGTATAGAAAACATGGCTATTTTCAATGCAACGAATGCAACCCTCCACAAACATTTTACAACAACACATTCAGCGCCTTCATCCACTCAGCGAAGCGCCGCTACAGGCGATGCTGCAAGCATGGCAGCACTGGCAATATCCACGTGAGCACCCATTACTCCGCGAAGGCAGCGTATCAGATTATCTCTATTTTGTAGAGCAGGGTGCGGTACGCATTTTTTACCACAAGCATGGCAAAGACATCACTGAATGGCTGGCGCTGGATGAACAATTCTTTTTCTCCATCA
Source organism: Chitinophagaceae bacterium (assembly GCA_020848815.1). Classification (GTDB taxonomy): domain Bacteria; phylum Bacteroidota; class Bacteroidia; order Chitinophagales; family Chitinophagaceae; genus Phnomibacter. The sequence goes on from JADLHL010000027.1 coordinate 814, forward strand.
CCAGTTTTTTCAACCGCCAACCCAGCAAGCTCATCATCCATACACTGGAGCCATCGTTGGTATGGGGGCTTCACCACCGCCAATTGATGCAGCTGGCCGACGAATACCATGAAATAGAAAAATGGTTGCGCAAAGCAGTAACGGGTTCCCTCATTTTATCGCAGCAGCGGATGGAGTCTATCCAGTTTGAATCGGCGCAGGAACGCTACCAAAAATTGCTGCAGCAATTTCCCGACATCATTACCCGTGTGCCGGGCATTTACATTGCTTCCTTTCTGGGCATCACCAAAGAAACGCTGAGCCGAATCAGATCGCAACGCTGAGTAAGGTTTATTGTAACCCAATTGGAGCGTATCACTCATCTGGAAATTCAAATAGTTGTACTGTGAAATCCGTGTGCTGTGCCAGGCTACACACATTTTCACACATGCCAATTACAGCTGTTATCTTTGCGCCCTGTGCCAACCATCGGAAACATACAACTACCAGACTTCCCGCTACTGCTGGCGCCAATGGAAGATGTAAGCGACCCGCCTTTCAGGGCCGTGTGCAAACTCAACGGTGCCGACCTGATGTATACAGAATTCATCAGCAGTGAGGGCCTGATTCGGGATGCCATCCGCAGCCGCAAGAAGCTCGACATATTTGAAGCTGAACGCCCCGTGGGCATTCAAATTTTTGGCGGCGATGAAGAAGCCATGGCCATGAGTGCCCGTATTGTAGATACAGTGAATCCTGATTTGCTCGACATCAACTTTGGCTGCCCTGTAAAAAAAGTGGTGAGCAAAGGCGCCGGTGCCGGAGTGCTCAAAAATATTGATCTGATGGTGCGGCTTACCGAAGCCTGTGTAAAAAGCACCCGCCTGCCCGTAACGGTGAAAACCCGCCTCGGCTGGGATGATAACAGCAAAAACATTGTAGAAGTAGCCGAACGCCTGCAGGATGTGGGCATAAAAGCGCTTAGCATACATGGCCGTACCAGAGCACAACTCTATAAGGGCCAGGCCGACTGGACGCTGATAGCCGAAGTGAAAAATAATCCCCGTATACAGATTCCCATTTTTGGTAATGGCGATATCGACAGCCCCGAAAAAGCGGTGGAGTATAAAAAACGCTACGGGGTAGATGGCATTATGATTGGTCGTGCCGCTATAGGCTATCCGTGGATTTTTAATGAAATCAAACACTACATCCAAACCGGTGAACACCTGCCGCCGCCCACCATTGAGCAACGGGTGGATGTGATACGGCAGCACCTGCACGGCAGTGTGCAGTGGAAGGGCGAAGTGCTGGGCATTTTGGAAATGCGCCGCCATTATACCAACTACCTCAAAGGCCTGCCGAACATTCGGGATTTTCGCCTCAAGCTGGTCACCTTAAAATCATTGGAAGAAATAGAACCTGTATTGCAAGAAATTGTACAGGTGTATGATGGCTTCCAGTTTGAACGCCGCAAGGTAGATATGGATGCCATGGCGTATAGTTGTGATGGGTGATGAGCTGGATGTAAACCTCAAATTGATTACTCTAATTTTAGAGATTCATCGGCACCGATATTTAATGTGCTGTTTTATTCTATTACGCAAATCATACCACCATGACCAGCACCGCCACCACCCCCGAAGCCTACCTGGCTGAACTGCCCGACGATCGCCGCGAAGCTGTAACGCAATTGCATGCTACCATTGTGCAGCACTTGCCCAAGGGTTTTGAAACCATCATGAATTATGGCATGATTGGCTATGTGGTGCCACACAGCCTTTACCCCGATGGCTATCATTGCGATCAAAAACTGCCTTTACCTTTTGCGGGTCTGGCTTCGCAAAAAGCGTCTATCAACTTTTATCACATGGGTATTTATGCAACACCAGCTTTGCTGGATTGGTTTGTGCAAGAGTACCCCAAGCATACCACAGCCAAACTGGATATGGGCAAGAGTTGTATCCGCTTTAAAAAGCCGGAGCACATTCCATATGCCCTTATTGCTGAGCTCATGTAAAAAATGACCGTGCAGCAATGGATTGATACTTACGAGTCTGCATTCAGGAAGAAATAAAAAAGAGGCTGCAACTATTGCAGCCTCTTGTATTCCTAACCAGAAATACTCAATGCTTTTTCTTTCTTTTAAACATCATGTCTTTGAGGCTCTCTTCTTTCATGTCCAACAAGCGGGTGATGTTGAAACCAATCAGAAACTTGCCATCGGTGTAGTTGTTGGTGTTCATCACATTGTTGTACTGTGGCACCATCCATTTGTAATTGCCCACAAACACCTGGAAAGCATGCAGCGGTGTAGCAATCTCTACACCAAAGCTGAGGTTTGGATTGGGGTTGTTGGTAGGATGCTGTGTTAATGGCTGATCGTAATTAGCAATGAAGGCAAATGCGTCAGACACTTTGTAACGGCCCAGTAATGACACAGCGAGGTGTGTGTTTTTTGTTTTGCCTGCTATTTCTCCATTTGGTTTTACATACCCTTCTACGCGGTTGAAGTGCGACATGCTGATAGATGCTTGTGCAGAAAAGTCACGGGTGATTTTTCTGGCCACCATCAGTTGATGAAAGAAGCTCAACCTATCGGTATTGTACACAAAGTTTTCCTTGGTGCGTGTATCCATGGCAATGTTGCCAAAGTAGGTTACACTTACGGGGATATTCTTTTGTTTGTTCTGCTTCAGAATAGCATATTTCAGGTTGGCATCCCATAGTAATCTTTCTTTGGTAAAGCCTACACCAATCATCAAATTGTTGATGGGTGTATAGCCCAAGCCAATGCGAATATTAGAAGGCGCATACAAGCCAAGAAAATCGCTGTAGCCTTTTTCCATGGTACCAAAGCGGTGGTTGATGTCGAACTGCAACGTGTGCTTAAGTGGCACAATCACGGTTTGGTTATCTATGATCCAGGTACTTTCGAAAGTATTACCTACCCGCTGCAAACCACGGCTTTTGATGGCGATGGTTTGAACAGAGTCTTCTTGTGCTTGCAGTTGTAGCATGCAGCTACAGGCAATGGCCAGCAACCCGGTTTTTTTGAGGTGATTCTGTATGTATTTCATAACACAGTATTAGTTGTTTTTTGCACCTTGTTTTATCCATGCCAGCACAAGTGCATTGTAATCTTTGTTGGGACCGCTCAGTGGCATTGGTGTCCCTTTTTTACCCATCATCCATAAGTAAAGGCCGCTCGTTTCGGGGCTGTTTGTATTTACATACGTGGTGCCACTGGTGAGTGTATTGAATGCATTGGCCGCAGATAAGTCTGGAGCTTTGCCGCCATTGTTGTGGCAGCCGCTCATGTTGCAGCTATTGTTGAAAATGGGTAAAAGATCTTCTTTGAAAGAAACAGTACGGGTGACTTCGGCACCGGTTTCGGGAGCCACAATGGTGTATTTATAACAACCACTGATGAGCCCGATACCAATAACCAGCGCAGCCAGTACGGTATGTTTTTTATAAGCCATATACGTAGTATTAAAGTGAATGAATAAGAGGTTGGCTTATTGCTTAAACTTCAATACCAGATTGGGTTTGATGGCGTGTTGATAGTTAGATTTATCGAAATAGGCAATGCCAAAAGGTTTGTCTTCCAGGCTGGAGAAATCAACATCCTGCTTCAGGGTATCACCGGTTTTCAACTTGCGTTTAATTTCATATACCCATTTTCCACCGGCATATACTGCACCCAGTTGTATATCTGCACGGCCATTTTTAACGGTAGACAGAATTACGCTGGGGAAACATTTTGCGCCTATGCCGCTGGTTGCTGCAGTGCCCAGACGTTGATAATCGGTACCACTGTTGGGGTCGATACTGCCGCCATCATAACTCAATACACCGGTAGAACTTACTGCTGTAATTTTTTTGGCAACGCCACCAGCTAAAGTGTCTTCAACTTTAATGAAACCCTGTGTTGAATTTGGAATAATCCACAACGGTACATCTACACTGGCACCAGTACCATCGAGTTTCAATTTTTGTGTATTGCTGGCACTGCCTTGTGTTGCATCGGCAGTGTAACTTGGTCCGTAAGGAAAGCTGGTAGAGAAAGTTCCGGTAGGTACCAGGTCATCAAAGTGGCGTCCGTTACCATTACCGCCTGCTGCACCTGTTATAGCAGGACCACCGGCATAATCTTGATAGTTATCGTCTACAAAACCATACAGCATACCACGTTGTGGATGTATCCACCACTGATCAATTTTTTCGCTTTGCGCATTGGTATAGTGGTTGCCACTGGTGTTGGCTCTGTATACAGCGGGTGTTACTTTGTTATCCCATACTGGTGTAAATACGTGACAGCTGGCATAGCAGGTTTGAGAAATAAATTTTGGAGTGGAATTGTCAATGTCCCACAAAAAAGCAAATTGGTCTTTACCAAAACCTTCTCTCAGCAAATTACCATTTGCATCTAAGGTTCTGGATCCGGGTTCTCTCGCCCACAGTTTTGTGTTGGGATCAAAATACCAGGGAGAAACGTTGATGTTTTTATCGGCATCAGCAACTTCTACTAAAAAGTAAACATTGTCTTTGTCGTACATGGCACGCATGGAGCCACTATAGCTGAGGCCCTGATAACCTGCCCACAAACCATTGCCGGGATCTGGCATACCTACAGTAAATTTTAGTACGGGTGCTTTTTCCCATGCAGCATCTGCTATACCATCTAAAGTGGGAGCGGCAGATGTAAACAACGCCATCAATTCATTTCCGTTTGGTGTGGCGGGCGTTTCAATAATTTGATTTTCTTTAGTGCAATACGTAAGCACAGTAAGACTACTAAATAAGGTAGCCATTACAATGGAGCTTTTTCCGGGCCGTTTCATAAGCAGCAATTTGATGTGATTAATATGATGTAAACCTATTTCGGGGCAGGTGACATTTCTATGACAAACGAGATTGTTTTACATGACGGGCATCATATAATGGCCAGTATATTATGTTAACTTATCGGGCGAGGCTTACAAGCAAGCGATGGTTCAGTACATGTGCATTTCGGCACAGCCTCATTTCATACCCGATTCATTGTATTTTTACGCAACTCCCAACCGGCTTGATATGAGAAAATGGCTGAGTATACTACTGCTAATGTTGTTTGCATCCATCATACTGTGGGCGCAACCCGTATGCAATACCCCCGGCCAAAATCCATCCACAGCATTTCCGGTGTGTGGCACTTCTGTATTCAATCAAGCATCGGTAAATCTTTGCGGTGGCAGAACGGTGCCCAATCCCAAATGCAGTACTGTGCCGCTGAGTGATGTGAATCCGTACTGGTATAAGTTCACCTGCTTCAAGTCGGGCAAACTGTCGTTTTTAATTTCACCCAACAGCGCCACCAGCGATTACGACTGGCAATTGTATGATGTAACCAACCGCAATGCTGCTGACGTGTACACCGATGCTTCAATGGTGGTAGGTGCAAACTGGAGTGGCTATTATGGACCAACGGGTACTTCGGCCACAGCCAATAATCTGCTGGAATGCGATGGAAATGTGCCGCAGTTTAGCAAAGAGCCCGACCTCATTGAGGGTCACAACTACCTCTTGCTGGTGAGTCATTTTTCCAATTCGCAGTCTGGTTACAAATTGGAGTTTAGTGGTGGTACTGCCGTGATAACCGATACCGCTAACCTGAGCATGAAAGAATTGAAAGTAGGCTGCGGCGGCACTCAGTTTTACTTGAAGCTGAGCAAAAAAATCCGTTGCAGCAGCATTGCCGCCAATGGTTCCGATTGGGAATTTGTAACCGGTAACGTACCCATTATTGGGGCTACAGGTGTAGGGTGTGCCAATGGGTTTGATACCGATTCCATCATCATTACCACTACCGGCCCGGTACCAGCAGGCACTTTTGCCTTGCGTTCCAAAAAAGGCAGCGATGGCAACACGGTTTTGGATGTATGCAACAATGCATTGCCCGATAGTCAAACACTGGTGGTAAATGTGTTGCCCTCTGTTCCCACGGTTATTGATAGCATCAGGCCGGTACAATGTATGCCCTCCACCATAGAAGTGGTGCTGAAAGACAATGTGCTGTGTAGCAGCGTTGCATCCAATGGCAGCGACTTTACTATAACAGGCCCTGCGGCAGTGAGTGTAAATGGTGCACAGGTTACCTGTACCAACAATGTCAGCAAAGTTATCCGGCTGCAATTGGCTGCCCCAATACGCTTGGGTGGTGTGTACACGGTGGCTGTAAAACAAGGCACTGATGGCAACACGCTAACCACAGAATGCAGCCAACAAACGCTGGTGGGCAACAGCCAAACATTTACAGCTTACGATACGGTTGCTGCCATTATCAATGTCAGCATCAATAGCAGTTGCGTTACTGATACCATCCGGTACAGCAATCCTGGTAATAATGGCATCAACAGCTGGCAGTGGAGTGTAAAAGATGATCCAACCACTGGCACACAACCGGGCTTCACTATGATTTACACCAGCTCGGGCGTAAAAGAAGTAACGCTGAAAGTATCGAACGGGGTGTGTAGTATGACCGGTATTGCCGTTACTGATTTGGCACAAATTCGATTGAACGCCGAGTTCGAATATCCCAACTTTGCCTGCCCCGGCGATAGCATTCGATTTGTAGATAAAAGTACCGGCCCCATTTCTACATGGCAGTGGGATTTTGGTAACGGTCAACGGAGTGCTGCACAAGTACCCCTTGCACAACTCTACAATAGTGCTACTCCGCTGAGTACAGTTTCTGTGCGGTTGATTGTAGGCCATATCAATGGTTGTAAAGACACCGTGGTGCATCGCATACAGGTGCCCAACAATTGCTACATCGCCGTACCCACCGGATTTACACCCAATGGCGATGGCCTCAACGATTTTCTCTATCCGCTGAATGCATGGAAAGCCACCGAACTACACTTTAGGGTGTACAACCGCTTAGGCGAACTCGTGTTTGAAACCCGCGACTGGACCCGCAAATGGGATGGCCGCTTCAATGGTCAGCCTGTGCCCACCGGCACCTACGTATGGATGCTGCAATACAC
>JADLHL010000028.1 GCA_020848815.1 Chitinophagaceae bacterium
CGGCTGATGCCGTACTTGGCAGCGAGGGCTCTGAAGCCACAGCCCTGGGTTAAATACTCCTGAATGATCTGTTCTTTTAGGTCCATAAAATGGTTGATTTTTAGTCAACCTATTTCAGGACGAGACATACTGCTGCCGATTGTACTTCCGTCCAGCCACACTTGCGCAAAACCACGTGTTAGTGGCATGTGCTTTTTTCAGTCACTAATTTTCACATGTTCAACAGAAGTCACTTTTCCGTCCTTGTCAAGTTTCAAGTTAAGATAATGAAACAAAAAGCCAAGACCACCGCCACCAAAACCCATGTCATAAGACCATACTTTTGTCGTGTCACCACCCCAATTTGGGTCACCTAAAATTTGTTTTACTTGAGTAGTATCTTTGCCGAGTAGCATTTTACTTTCTATAATGTCACCTGCCATTTGAAAACGCCCTTCTTTGTCTGTTATCCATTGTGATTTGTCAAAGTCTTTGCTTTGCGTGTAAGTCATACCAAATATGAAAAGCATAATTAGTCCCACGTAAATAATCGGTGTCCCAATAAGAATAGCAGACCATGTTACAATTTTTCTTGTTCTGTCAACCTTGATATATCTTTTCACTAACCATCGCCAAAAGAAAAATGTCGGAATGGCGATAATGATAAGAATAAAATAAACTTCAATACTTAGTCCGAATATAACAGATATGTCAAGAAGAGTAAGGGTCATGAATTAAGTCGCTATGAAGTTTAAATGCACCACATCGCATTGCCACTAACGGACAGGTATTGCCGAAGTGCAGGAAATAGAATTCCGTCCGCCCCGGCTAACTGATGCTGAGTAAAGATAAAAAAGATGATGATATATTCTATAGCTAAATAGATAAGGTCAAGCTGGATATGCAGATGCACAATGAACAAAAAGTTGAAACACGGCTTCCGTCAGCCTGCATTTTGGCAATACCAATGTTGTACGAATACCCTTCTCGTCTGTCAAACTGTGTCAACCTAAAGTGTCTTGTCTGCCCGAATTAAAAGACTGTTACCTGAGCGTAGAGCAAGGCAGGCTCTTGGGCAGGTTGGCTTTTGTGCTGTGGGTTTTGTGTGCCTGCCCATGTGCCTGACTTGCAGCGTTGGCTTGTTAGAGTTTTTGTATTAGAAGGTTTTAAAGTCGTGTCGCTAAAATAAAAGTCTGTGTCAAAATAAGTTTGTCTTGCGGCTTGCAATATAAAATCTGTGTCAAAAAAAAATACAGTCGGGTGATTTTAAAATTTAGGTTGTGTCCAACCACCCGACTATATAAATGATGTTTTCTAAAATTTCATTCGTTGTATCCTTACTGCATTTAGGATTGCTAACAAAGCCACGCCAACATCTGCAAAAACGGCTTCCCACATTGTCGCAAGTCCACCTGCACCTAATACCAATACAACTGCCTTTACTGCAAATGCAAGTATGATATTTTGCCAAACTATTTTTTTTGTTTGCTTGCCTATATTTATTGCCATTGCAATTTTACTGGGTTTGTCATCCTGAATTACTACATCAGCAGTTTCAATTGTGGCATCGCTGCCTAAACCACCCATTGCAATGCCCACATTGCTTAAAGCTACAACCGGGGCATCGTTTACACCATCACCTACAAAGGCAACAGTTTCGCTTCTGTCTTTAATTTCTTTTACCTTGTTTACTTTGTCTTCTGGCAACAAATCGCCGAAGGCATTATCAATTCCTAATTTATCAGCAACAAATTCTACTACACTCGTTTTGTCGCCACTCAGCATAGTCATTTTTACATTCATGCTATGCAACTTGTTCACCGCTTCCTGTGCATCTTCTTTTATGCTGTCGGCAATGGTAAGATAACCTGCAAATTTTTTATCGTAAGCAATGGCAATTAAAGTGTAAACAATTGTGTTTGGGTCAATATCGTATTGGATGGAAAATTTATCCATCAATTTAAAATTGCCTACCAATAATTCTTTGCCATTGATGTTAGCTTTTAAACCGTGTCCTGATATTTCTTCTACATTTTCTAATTTGATATTACTATCAATTTTCCCAACGTATTGATGAATGGCTGTTGCAACAGGATGTGTACTTTGGCTTTCCAAAGCATTGACCATTTGCAGCATTTCATCTTTGTCAAATTCAGATTTGATGTTTACTTCCTGAACTTTAAAAACACCTTCCGTCATAGTGCCGGTTTTATCCATCACCACATTTTGAATATTAGCAATGATGTCTAAAAAGTTGCTGCCTTTAAACAGTATTCCGTTTTTACTGGCTGCACCAATACCGCCAAAATAACCCAACGGAATAGAAATAACCAATGCACAAGGACAAGAGATAACTAAGAAAACTAAAGCCCGGTACAGCCATTGGCTGAATAAATAGTTTTCTACAAACAACATTGGTACTACGCAAATGAGAACTGCAAGAAGAACTACAATAGGAGTATATATTTTTGCAAACTTGCGAATGAATAATTCTGTTGGTGCTTTTTGTGCAGTAGCACTTTGCACCAATTCCAAAATCTTACTCAACTTACTATCTGTGTAAGCAGTAGTAACTTTTACCTGTGCAACCGTGTTTAAGTTTATCATACCTGCCAAAACGGTTTCGCCTTTTGCTTTGGTGTCGGGTTTGCTTTCACCTGTGAGTGCTGCGGTGTTGAATGATGCGGTTTCAGAAATTAACTCACCGTCTAATCCTAATTTTTCGCCTGACTTTAATTGTATGATGTCGCCAATGTTTGCTGCTTCTGCTTTGATTATTTTGGACTGGTTGTTTTCTAAAATTGTTACTTCATCGGGTCGCTGGTCAAGCAAGGATTTGATATTTGCCTTTGCTCTCTTTACTGCCAATGTTTGAAATACTTCGCCAATGGCGTAGAACAACATTACTGCAACACCTTCGGGATATTCACCAATGGCAAATGCCCCAATGGTTGCAATACTCATTAATAAAAATTCAGAAAATATTTCACCTTTGGTAATGCTTTCAAAAGCTTCTTTCATTACAGGAAAACCTACGGGAATATAAGCGACTGCATACCATGCAATACGTACCCAACCTGTAAACCATGTTTGCGTAATCCAATTATCTAATGCAATAGCCAAAAGCAAAAGGCAAAGGGAAATTAAGGCTGGCAAAAACATTTTGAAAGTTGATTGCTTGCCGCCTGAATGGTCATGCCCATCGCCTTCTTCGTGGTCGTGTCCATCCTCCTGGCTATGTCCTTTAGGTAACAATTCTTTTGCACCTGCTTTGGTGTATATCTTTTCTTCCAATGTGCAACAGGTCATTTTTCCCTGTGCATCGTAGGTATGTTTATGATTGGGGTCTTTATTTATCATTGCCGAAATTTAAAATGATTAATGTTCATGTTCTCCTGTATTTGTCATTTTTGCTAATACAAAAAATGCGCCTTTTACTACAATTTTCGCATTCTTTGGTATCTCTTTCAGTAAAGTTATTTCTGTATAACCAACATCGGTTGTACCTTTTGCAACGGGTATTTTTTCAAAAGTTAATCCTTTCTCTTCTTTATGTTGTTCTTTAATATCATGCTTAATACTGTCTTTCCCATCCTGATGTTCGCTCTCCGCATGGTCATCAGTAATCATAAAAATATAATCCTGTCCTGCAATGGTTACAATAGCATCAGTTGGTACAGCAGGAACGCTGGCTTTTTCCAAACTGATTACAGCAGTTATATTCATGCCATCAATTAAACCAGTTTTATTTCCCTGTACTTTAGCATGTACGGTTACAGCTTTACTTTCCCCTTCAAAAGATGAACCCAAAGAATATATTTGGGCATCATATTCTTTACCCGGATTATTGGTAAGTGTAAAATGTATTAGCTGATTATTTTTAAGTTTGGGTAAATCTTTTTCATACACAAACAAGTCAAGATGCAACTGGCTATTATCAACTATTTCTGCTACTGCCGTACTTACATCTACATAGCTCCCCATTTTCACCATCACATCACTAACAACACCACTGATAGGACTTGAAATTGATAAAACTGAAATCAGCTTGCCATTAGAAACGGTTGCCGGATTTACTCCCATCAATTGTATCTGCTGTGCAAGAGTTGATTTCAGTGTCCGTAAGGTTCTTAATTCTGCCTCTGCTGATTGAAGGTTTTTTAATGCTCCTGCATTTCCCTCATTCAGTTCCTTTTGTCTTTTTACTTCCAGTTCTGCAAAGGTGATTTTTGCATTTACACTGAGGTATTGGCTTTGTGCCTGTATAAATTCAGGGTTGGCAACAGTTGCAATGGTTTGCCCTTTCCTTACATAATTACCCGGCTGCACCAGCAATGATTTTATAACGCCACTGTAAATGGAGTTTACACTGGCTTTGTTTTGATTGGGTACTTTTAGTAACCCGTTTGTTTTAAGTGATGCGGTGAGCTGTTTTTCCTCGATGCTGCCTAATTCAATACCAATGCTTTTCATTTGTTCATCAGTAAGTGTGGTAGTATTGGGGTTTTCATGTTCATCTTCATGCTTTTCTTCAGCTTTAGCAGTTTCCGCATTGTCCTTGCTTCCGCAGGAAACAAAAGAAACAATGCTGAAAAAAATGATTGCTATTATTAAAAACTTCTTCATAGTTTATTTTTTATTGATTGATGTAATAATTGTATTGAATAACCGACTGATTATAAGCATTGAGATTTTCTAAATAATTTTTCTGAATCTCGATTGCCTGTGTTAAGAACTGTGATAATTCAGCAAAACTTATTTCACCTGATCGATATGCAAGAGATGCGGCTTTAATAATTTCATCAGCCTGTTTTAACCCGGCTGTTTCATAAAAGGATAACATACTTTTATTCTTCTCCACTTCCTGCTGCATTTGCAATTGCCGTGTGTTTAAAACCTGCTTATCATACTCGTATTGCTTTTGCTGCACTGCCATATCTGCTTGTGCTACTTTTACTTTGCTGCGGTAAGCACTTGCCCCAAATAACGGAAAGGCTGCTGAAACTGAAAAACCAGTGAATGGGTCTTTAGCACCCCACAAACGCTGACTAAAGAACCGCCCTGAAAACTCGGGTTTGTTTTCATTCTTCACAACTCCAATTCCAGCATTGGCAATATTTATGTTTTGTGATTGCAACGCCAATACCGGATGAACACTGTCGTTTACCATGCCAGGCATAGCTAATTTTTCCAATGGAATCAACAAAGGCAAAATCAATTCATTTGTATTGAGATACTGCATTAACGATTGTTGTTGTATTTGAATTTCCTTGCCAATTTGTTGTAACAATGCCTGTAGTTCCCTCATTCGTACATTAGCGGCAATACTGTCTAATCCCGGACTGTCGCCTGTTTTTACTTTCAATCTTGCAGCATCATTCAGTGAATTATAAATGCTGTCTAAGCGGTGATACAATTGCTGCTTATCCTGCAAATACCAAAGCTGGTAGTAAACAGTTCTTACATTTCTTTTAATATCCAACTCTATTGCTGCTGTGTTGAACTGATAGTATTTCAACTGTTCGTTATATAGGTTCTTTTGGGCTTTGTATAAACCCGGCCATGCAATGCTTTGTGACAGGCCAACTTTCAGAATACCTTTATTATCACTCGGCCGCATATCTTCATTCTCGGCAAATACCCCTGTCTTTGGAAATGCCGATGCAGTTTTTGTTTGTGCCTTGCCTTTATTTATCTGCTGGTTATTTATTTCGTATTGCAGGTTATTATTTGCCAGCGTAATTACTTCGTTACTACTTATTCTTTTTGTGATTGGCTGTTGTGCCTGTAAACTGCCAGCAAAACTTAACAATGAAATTATTGCAATGACAGGCAAAGCTGTTTTCATTTTCCTTTTTCTTTTTGATGAAAAAATAATGTAGAGTAAAGGCAGTACCACCAGTGTAAGGAATGTTGCAGTTATCAATCCGCCAATTACAACTGTTGCCAATGGCTTTTGTACTTCTGCGCCTGCACCGGTGGATAAAGCCATCGGGATGAATCCTAAAGCTGCTACGGAAGCGGTCATTAATACAGGTCGCAAACGAATTTTTGTTCCTTCTAAAACTCTTTGAAAAATATCCTTTATGCCGTCTTTCTCTAATTGATTGAATGTGCTTATTAAAACAATACCATTTAATACCGCTACACCAAACAAGGCTATAAAACCAACACCAGCAGAAATACTGAAAGGCATTCCTCTTATCAGTAATGCAAACACACCACCAATAGCACTCATGGGGATGGCAGTATAAATTAATAAAGCTTCTTTTATTGAGCCAAATGCGAAGTAGAGTAATAAAAAAATCAAAGCAAGGGCAACGGGTACAGCAATTCTTAGTCTTGCCGATGCTTCCTGTAAGTTTTCAAATGTGCCACCATAGGTATAGTAGTAAGCTGTTGGCAAAAGCTTTTCAGCATTTAGTTTTTTCTGTATTTCTGTTACCACACTTTGTACATCACGGCCTTTTACATTAAAACCTACGACTATTCTGCGTTTGCCATCTTCACGGCTTATCTGTGCCGGCCCTTCTTTAAAAGAAATGGATGCTACCTGTGATAATGGTATTTGATTGCCGTCCGTAGTTGCCACAAACAAATTACTTACATCATCAATAGAAGTACGGCTGGCACTATCAAGTCTTACCACCAAATCAAACTTTCTTTCATTCTCAAATATTACTCCGGCAGCTTCACCTGCAAAGGCTGTACTTATGGTATGGTTAATGTCTTCAATATTTAAACCATAGCCAGCAATTTTTGCCCGGTCGTATTGTATTGTAATTTGTGGTAACCCGGTTGTCCTTTCTACCTGTGGTTCTGTTGCTCCTTTTACTGATTGTACAATCTTTGCAACTTTTGGGGCAAGTGCAGCAAGTGTATCAATATTTTCACCGAAAATTTTAATTGCTACATCCTGCCGTACACCTGTCATTAGTTCATTAAACCGCATTTGAATAGGTTGTGATGCTTCAAAGAAAACACCGGGTATCACTTCTAATTTTTCAATCATCATTGCTGCCAGTTCATTATAATCCTTTGTCGTTGTCCATTCACTTTTTGGTTTTAGCATAATAATAAGGTCGGTGGCTTCCGGCGGCATAGGGTCTGTCGGCACTTCTGCACTTCCGGTTTTACCTACTACCATTTTTACTTCAGGAAAAGATTTGATAATGCGGCTTGCCTGCATAGATGTTTCTACGCTTTGCGTAAGCGAAGTGCCTTGTGGCAAGATGCAGTGAAAAGCATAATCACCTTCCTGTAACTGCGGAATAAATTCACCACCCATTTTTCCGAAGATGATTAATGCAATGGCTAACAAACCAACTGCTCCACCTACTACAGCGTATTTCATTTTAATTGCCCAACGGATAAGCGGTGAATAACCCCGTTGAAAGAAATCCATCAGCTTGTCAGAAATATTTTTTTTGTGGGTTGTTTTCTTTGACAGGAACAAAGCTGACATCATAGGAATGTAGGTAAGCGAAAGTATCAATGCTCCCAATATGGCAAAGCCAACTGTTTGCGCCATTGGCCGGAACATTTTCCCCTCAATGCCCTGTAACGAAAGAATTGGTAAGTAAACTATCAGAATAATGATTTGTCCGAAAGCTGCTGAACTCATCATTTTTTTTGCACTGCTTTCCACTGCTTCATCCATCTGTTGTTGTGTAAGTTTACCTGCAACATGTTTCACCACCAGAAAATGTAATGTTGCCTCGACTATAATAACTGCACCATCTACAATCAATCCAAAATCTATTGCGCCTAAACTCATGAGGTTGGCACTCACACCAAACACATTCATCATACCCAATGCAAACAACATGGAAAGTGGGATGGCCGATGCCACAATTAAACCTGCCCTGATGTTTCCTAAAAACAATACCAACACCAGTAATACAATCAATGCCCCTTCAATCAGGTTTGTTTTTACAGTACCTACTGCACGGTTCACTAAACTTGTACGGTCAACATAAGATTCTATCTCTACATCGTCGGGTATAGCTTTTCTAATGATTTCCATTTTTGCTTTTACCCTTTCCACGACGGCGGCACTGTTAGCACCTTTCAACATCATTACTATTCCACCCACTACTTCTTTTTCTCCATTGAATGTAACAGAGCCGTAACGAACTGCATTACCTAAACCAACTTCTGCCACATCTCTTATCAAAACAGGAATATCATTTACTTTTTTAATGACAATATTTTTGATATCATCCATTGAACCAATTAATCCCACTCCACGGATGAAATAGGCGTTTGGTTTTTTATCAATGTAAGCACCGCCGGTATTTTCATTGTTCTTTTCCAATGCCGAAAAGATTTCGGCGATGGTTATATTCATTGATTTGAGCCTCGCAGGGTTTACTGCCACTTCGTACTGCTTCAATAAACCTCCAAAGCTGTTTACTTCTGCAACTCCTTTTGTTCCATAAAGCTGCCGTGCAACAATCCAGTCCTGCATTGTTCGCAGGTCCATTGCAGTGTATTTATTTTCTGCACCTTTCTTTGGATGGATAACGTATTGGTATATTTCACCCAAACCTGTACTAACCGGAGCTAACTCCGGTGTGCCTATTCCTTTGGGAATTTTTTCTACCGCCTCTTTCAATTTTTCATTGATTAACTGACGGGCAAAATAAATATCTATATCATCGTGAAAAACAACGGTGATAACTGATAATCCAAATCTTGAAATGGAACGCATTTCTTCAAGGTCAGGAAGATTGGCAAGACTTTGTTCAATCGGATAAGTTACCAACTGTTCTGTTTCCTGTGCTGCCAGTGTTGGAGTGAGTGTAATAATCTGCACTTGGTTATTGGTTATGTCCGGTACAGCATCAAGGGGAAGTTTGGCGGCACTCCATGCACCCCAAATTATGAGTGCCAGTGTCATTAACCCGATAATGAGTTTATGTTTTATACTGAAATGAATGATTTTACTAAGCATGTTGTATGTCTATTTGGTTATATGCCAGTAATAGTGCTTTGTCCTATTCGCAATAGTTGCTAAAAGAATAGCACAAACCAGCGCTATAACTATGATTTTAATTACTCTTATTGCCAAAGGCTGTTTTGCCTTTTTGGACTTTTTCCTACTAACCATTTTTGCAATGGGAAAATGAATGAATGATATATGCAATACATGCCAATACATGGCTATGCAGCAAATTCAATAAAGGAGTAATTAAGACAACTTTGGGGGCTGGAAGATGCTATAATACGCAGCGGTATTAAAGGTTACATCATATAGTGGGTATTTCTGAGATGGAAATACAATTTTACTTATCTGTGTTTTTGAAAAAGACCCATTAAATGCTGAAACAGCGCAGCAGGAACAAGTGCAAAAAGGTGTGCAGGTTTCTGCTTCGTGGTTGTGTTGTTGGTGATTGTCAGTGGCAGAAATCTCTGTTGGAGCTTTTACATTACACTCCGTACTGTCGCCGCATGGCAGGCATGACAGGTAGAGCATAAAAAGGCTTAGTATGAAAAACAAAAATTTCATGAGGGACGAAGATAGGCTAAACTTTTTCCGTCAACAATAGGAATGTTTGCAGTGCGGTGGCAAAAATTGCAGCTCTTTTGCAGGTTGGCTTTGTGTCAGGGTTTTGTGTGCCTGCAAATGTGCTGCAATGTGTGTCGGCCAGTTGGAGACTTTGCATTGAATGTCGTGTCAATTGAAGGGGAACGGAATTTTGTTTTAGGGTTTCGTACAACGTAAAGGGCTTGGCGATGCCGGGGTATTCATAGCTCATCCCGCCTGGCCAATCCTGCACGCCATAAAAGTACAGAGTATTTATTTACAAACACCGCGCCTGCGGAGTCGGGTCGCCAGACTGCTGCCCGGCCATGCACTACGGCCCAAAACACAGGTTCCGTCCGCCCCCGGTATAGCCAAACCCAATGTTAGTGGCAGGTGCAATCACTCCCAAAACTCATAGTCTTTAATTCTCTTCCACATCTTACTGGTATTTCCAGTATCATCATAAGAGAAAGTCCAGCGGATTGTTTGTGGTGTGGAAATATGAATTACATATTTTATTACACGATTTTTATTGTCATATTCATATCTATGGAATGAATTTCGGTAGCAAAAAAAATTATCATTAATGTCAACCAAGTCCATTGAACCACAGGAACATGACCAATTTTGATAATACTCTATCAATCCCATTTTGTTATAATAGGTGTTAGATGAATCCGTCATACAATTGGGTTTATATAATTGTCGTTGAACTCTCAAAAGTTGTCCTGTTTTTGAAATGAAATTAAGAATTAATGAGTCTTTCGATGAGTGTATTGTATCAATTTGCTTCAATTCCGTAAGTAACCTTATTTCAAATTCTTGGAACTTGTTTATTTGGCGGAAGTTGTTTATTGTTATTCTTAAACTGTCAATTGAATATTTGGTAATCATAGTGTCGGTCCCATACTGACAAAATGATTGGCTTGTAAATAAAAAAAATAATATGATTAAGTAGTGTCTCATGCACTTGCCACTAACTCAAAAATAGGCGACACTCGCCACATTTTCTACATTGATAATCAATCTTTTTTTTAAGGCAATCCACATTGCCTTAGGCCTTTTCAATTGTTGTGTTTACGCAGAAGTTTATCTAGCGGATTTTCAATTTTACCCAATTCTTTTTTGCTTACATGCGTATAGCGCAACGTTGTTTTTATGTCGTTGTGCCCCAGCAATTGCTGTATGTAGCTGATGTCGATACCGTTTTCCAGCAAATGGGTGGCGTAGCTGTGGCGCAGGCTATGAAAAGTAACCGATTTGGGCAGGTCGAACATGGCATAGGCGTTTCGGAATATTACCTGGGCACTTTTGGTACTGTAGTGGCTGCTTTTGTCTCCATTTTCAAAAAGCCAGTTGGTAGGGTGGTACTGGGCTATGTATTGCTGTACAAGCGGCTGCAGGGCATTGGCCAGTGGTACTATTCGGTCTTTTTTACCCTTGCTTTTGTGTACCAATAGTTGCATGCGGTCCCAGTTCAGGTCTGTAAGTCTTATGCGGGTGGCTTCACTTACCCGCAGGCCACAGCTATAGGCCATCAACAAAAGGGTTTTATGTTTAAGGTTGCTTATTTGCATCAGGCCCTGTATAATTTTTTCTTCACTAATCACTTTCGGCAATTGCACATGCTTTTTCGGCCTGGGTATTTCCCAAAACAGTTTTTCCTTGCCCAATACCTGCTCGTAATAAAACTTCAGGGCATTCATACGGCTGTGTATGGTATTCTCACTCAACTGCAATTGCGTGTGGCAGTAGCTCAGGTAATCTTTTAGCCGTTGGGTGGTAAATGTGTGGGCCTCATGTTTACCCAATTGGGTAAAAAATACCCGTAGTTCGTTGAGGTAAGTTCGTTGGGTACTTTGGCTGTATCCTTTTAGTATGAGTGCCTGTTGGGTTTGTTGCAGTGCTGCTGCATTGGCTTCGTTTACATATGTTGTTTTTGCAGCTGGTATTTTTCCGGCTGGTATTGGTTTTTTTATGGCTGGTACTGCAGCGGGTGTTGGTACAGGTGCAGTTGCAGTTGGTTGTTTTAGTTGGGTTAAATAGGTTTCCAGCTTACTGCGGTTTACGCTGGCCACCGGGGTAAGTATGGCCATTACTTTTTCAAATGCCTCTTTGCGCAGCGGCACATGCCAGCATTTGTGGGTGCGGCTCCACAAGGCACCGGCTTTGTACAGCGGCCCGTTGATGCTGCCATAGTTATCGAAATGTATGCCCAGGCGGTGAGTGCCCTTGTGGTAAAAACCGCTCAGCTCAACTATAATTTTTTGTTGCTCCATTTTGTCACAAGTAGGAAGTCAATCATTGTTTCAGTTATTAAATTAATGCTTTGGATGCAAAAGGTATCAAGCAGTTTGCAGTTTTCAGTTGGCAGTTGGCAGTTGGGAAAGTTTGCAGTTTGTAATTTGCAGTTGGCAGGGTAGCGATGTGAATTAAATAATCCGGTTGCCAAAAACCAAAAACCAAAAACCAAAAACCAAAAACCAAAAACCAAAAACCAAAAACCAAAAACCAAAAACCAAAAACCAAAAACCATTTCAGACCTCGTACCTCGTACTTCATTCCTCGTACTTCATTCCTCGTACTTCATTCCTCGTACTTCTTCTTTCCTTTTCTTTGCGCAAAACGCAATTGTTATGTCGCGACCGGTGATAGCCTTTGTTACGGGCGGATACAGCGGTGAGGCACAAATCTCTTACAAGAGTGCCATCACCATTCAGGCCAATATTGATACCGATAAGTTTGAGTACTATACCATTGACATCCGCAAGGATGGCTGGTTTTGCCTGCACCAGGGGGCGGAGCTGCCGGTAGACCGGGCCAATTTTACCGTGCCGCTGGATGGCCAAACCATCCGGTTTGATGCGGTGCTCATTGGCATACACGGCACCCCCGGCGAAGATGGCAAGCTGCAGGGCTATTTTGATATGCTGGGTATACCGTACACCAGCTGCGATGCCACGGCGTCGGCCATCACCTTCAACAAGCGGTACACCGTGGCCGTAGCAGGCATGAGCGGCATTCATGTAGCCAGGAGTTTCCACTACTTCAAAGGCGATGCCATTGATGTGGAGCAGCTGGCGGCGGCATTGCACTTTCCGGTGTTTGTAAAGCCAGCCAACGGTGGCAGCAGCATTGGCATGAGCAAAGTGCCCAATGCCACTGGTTTGCCTGCTGCTATTGATAAAGCCTTTGCCGAAGACGATCAGGTATTGGTGGAAGAGTTTATTGCCGGCCGTGAGTTTACCATTGGCGTGGCCCGGCTGCATGGCCAAATAGTAGCCCTGCCCATGACGGAGGTGATCAGCGAAAACTACTTCTTCGATTTTGAAGCCAAGTACCAGGGCAAAAGCAAAGAGATAACACCAGCGGAAGTAGAGGAGTGGAAGGCAGAGAAAATACGGGCTGCTGCCAAAAAGATCTACAGCATTTTCAACTGCAACGGTGTAGTGCGGATTGATTTTATTTTCAACGAAGCGGTGGGTGAACCTTACATGCTGGAGATTAATACCGTGCCGGGGCAGAGTGCTGCCAGCATAGTACCACAGCAGGTAAAAGCCATGGGCTGGTCGCTCCGCGATTTTTACTCCGCTTTAATTGAAGATGCGCTGCACAGACGAAAAGGATAGAAGTTGACTAGCATTTTTCTCTAAAAAAGAATTTGCGTGGTATGTCTGTAATTGAAGGAATGAATGTAAAAGCTTATTGCACAGAGGGAGGCGTTGGCAAGGCAAAACGGCCGGAGGCGTCGGGTTTGCCTTGAAATTTTCTTTGTACGCAAGCTCCCATTACGCTTGCCTTTCTTTTTTTCAAGAAAAAGAAAGTAACAATGCTGCTACAAGTACCGCGTAGTTTGCAGTAGCATTCAAAAATGAAAGAGAACCAACTTTTTCCTGGTTGTTAAAAAAGCAGATTCCGTTAAAGCATTTGACAATCTCAGCAAACCGTTAATTTTAGCGGCCACTTCGAAAGGATTGGTATTTTACACCCCCAATAAATTTGATTCATTTTGTTTCGATTCATCACCAAGCAACCGTTTTGGGTAAACCTGCTGGCAGCCATTGGCGTAGTGGTAGGCTTGTTGTTTCTGGTATTGTGGATGCTGGGTTTCATTACCCGCCATGGTCAGTACGAAAGAGTGCCTTCTGTGATTGGTAAGCCATCCGCCGAAGCCATCCGTCAGTTGGAAGACAAGGGTTTTACTGTAGAAATACAAGACAGCATCTGGCTCGAATCGGAGCCTGTGGGTGCCGTGCTCAAGCAGCAGCCAGCCGGCGAGGATATGGTAAAAGCCAAGCGTACCATTTACCTTACCATCAACCGCAGCCAGCCGCCCATGGTAGATATGCCCAATCTGGTAGGCCTTTCATTTCGCAATGCCGAGCTGTACATTAAGCAAATGGGCCTGCGCCTTGGCGATACCACCCGCCAGCCCGATATAGCCAAAGATGCCGTGCTGCAACAGTTGTACAACGGGCAGCCCATAAGGCCGGGTACCAAAATTTATCAGGGTAGTACCGTAAGTTTTGTACTGGGTAGTGGCCTTGGCGATGAAGAATTAGAAGTGCCCATGCTTATTGGCCTCACTTTTGGCCAGGCAAAAAACTTGCTGGCAGGTATGGGCATCAATATTGGCGCCATACTCACCAACCCCGATGTAAAGGATACCAGTGCCGCCTACATTTTTAAGCAAAGCCCCGAAGTAAAAACAGCATTGCCCGACGGCGGTTATCAGTTCAATAAAATCCGGCCGGGCCAAAGCCTCGACGTATGGTTGGGTACCGAAGCCGTAGCACCACCCGTGGCCGATTCAGTCATACTCGAAGAGGAATAATTTTGCCACTGTTGTTATTGTACATTCCACAATCAATCTATCAAAGCAGTCTATATGTCCATGAAACAAATGTCAGTTGAAGAACTGAAAACCCGGATGGATGCCGGCGAAACCGTACACCTGATCGACGTAAGAGAAGACCACGAACGTGCCGATTTCAATATCGGAGGGTTACATTATAAGCTGGGCCTCATTACGGCCATGCAGTTTGATGATATTGAGCACCTGAAAGATGAAGAAGTAATTATCTACTGTCGCAGTGGTAACCGCAGCCAGATTGCCGGATTGGTGATGCAGTCGGCTGGTTTTACCAATGTTATTAACCTGGCAGGGGGCATGCTCGACTGGGAAGCCCGTTTCGGCAGAAAGTAAACCTCGTTATTTGTTTTGTAGTGGTAACAAAAAAGCAGCCTGCAATATGCGGGCTGCTTTTGTTTTGGTGTCTGTAAGCTATGTACGTTAGAGTTTAATATTAAGGGCCAGCATAAAGTTTCTGCCCGCCATGGGGTAGTAAAAATTTTCGGTGGTAAATGCACCGCCGGCGATGTAGCTGAACGTGTAGCCGTTGGGTTCGTACATACTGTTGAGCACATTGTTTACCTGCAATGCCAGGCGTACTTCTTTCAGCACTTTGCCCACGGAGAACAAGTAGCTGGCACGTATATCGTTGTTGATGTACGGATCGAGGCTACGGCTGCGCTGTTCGCTGTTGTCGAGGTACTGGCGGCTCACATGCTTGGCCATCCATTCCAGTTCCAGCTGGCGCACCGGCTGGTAGCTTACCGAGAGAAACTGCACAAACTTGGGCGAGAAGGCTATGGCGGTATTGCCCCGCACAATGGCCTGTTGCGTACCGTCGTCGTAGTTGTCTATGTATTCAGTAAAATCTATCAGCCTGTTTTGGCTAAAGGCGCCAGAGTAGCGGATATTACCTTTTTTGTAGCGGTAGTTGAGTTCGAGTTCGGCACCGGCACGGTAGCTGTTGGGTATGTTGGTGCGGGTGTAGGCACCCACATCGTTTACTTTTCCGGTAAGCACCAGCTGGTCTTTGTACCGCATGTAGTAGAGCGTAAGGCTGGCTTGCACATTGCGCAGCACTTCTTTTTTGCTGATGTTCAGTTCCACATCATGCAGCTGTTCGCGGCGGGGCAGCTGGGTAAGGCCCGCTTCAAAATCATCGCGGTTGGGTTCTTTGTTGCCCACAGCATAGCTCAAAAAGCCGCTCCAGTTTTGGTGCTGGTAAGATATACCGGCCTTTGGATTGATGAAGTTCCAGTTTTCATTCACCGATACACCCGGGTTGTTGCGGAAGCCATCAATCTTATAATTCACAAAACGGTATTGCACATCGGCAAACAATTTCCAACGGTTGTTGGGCAGGCTGTATTGATATTTGCTGTACACATTAATGTCCGACTTGGAGGCGTCAAAATCATAATAGCGTTGGCGGAAATTGGGTTGTGCTGCGGTCCAAATGACATCACCAAAATGCTGGCCGGGGTAGTAGCTCCAGCCACCACCGACGGTAAACTCATGCCGGTTTTTGGTATGCTGCCACGAGAATACCTGACCAAACAATTTATTCTTCAACCACAACCTGCGTATTAAATCGGTGCGGCTTTGCGGAATGCCGTTTGCATCATTTATCGGATTGATGCCGTACGATGACAAACGGGCATTGGCTTTGTACTGCTCATAGTAGCCACGGCCGGTAGTGAGGTACAGTGCCGTGTTGAACACACTACTGCTGTTGAACTCATGGTTGAAAAACAACTGGTAGTGGTTTTGCCAGTAGTTATCGGTTTCGTTGTCGTAAGGCTCGCCGGGTTTTTCGGTACCGGCACTGTTGAAGGTGCGGTTATTGTTTTTATCAGCTTCGCTGATGCCGTACCATGCCTGGTAGGTTTTTTCTTTACCCAAAATGGCGTTGAAGCGGAGCGATGATTTTTTACCCCAATATCCAACGGTGAACTGACCACTTTGCAGCCTGCTCGAAGCCCGGTCTACAAAGCCTTCGCTGCTGATGTTGCTCACTCTGGCATCAATGGTAAAATGCTTACCTATCAAACCGCTGCCTGCTTTGATGGTGTTTTTAAACGTGCTGAAACTGCCAACACTGTTGTTTACCTCGGCGTAAGCCTGGGGCTGATAGCTGTGGGTGCTGAAGTTCATGCTGGCACCAAAGGCTCCGGCGCCATTGCTGCTGGTACCCACGCCCCGCTGCACTTGTATGCTGCTCACTGAAGAGAGCAGGTCGGGCAGGTTTACAAAAAACAAGCCCTGACTTTCGGCATCGTTGTACGGAATACCGTTGATGGTCATGTTGATGCGGCTGGCATCGCTGCCCCGTATGCGGATGCCGGTGTAGCCAATGCCGTTACCAGCGTCGCTGTTTACCACCACATTGGGCGTTTGGTTCAGCAAAAAAGGAATGTCCTGACCAAGGTTGTTTTTTTCGATAGTGGCTTTCGAAATGTCTGTTTTGGTAAACGGCGCATTGTTGCCGGCACGGATGCCTCGTACTTCCACAGGCTGCAAAGCAGCGGGCAGGGGAGTGAGCACAATTTTGTGCAGGCTGTTGCCGGCAGTAAGGCTGGTGTCTTTGGCGTAATACCCGGCATAGCTGATGCGCAATGCCAGCGTGGCGCTGCTGCTGTTTACATCGGCCAGGCCATTGCCATTGGTTACGAATGCTTTTTTGCTGGCAGCCTGCAGGCTGATGCTGGCACCGTCGAGTGCTGTACCATCGGGTTGAACCACCTGAATGCGAACGGTATTTTGTGCCGCTACAGAGAAAGAAATGAGGAGGGAGAGAATCGAGCAAATCCTTTTCATACTACACAGAATTTGCCCGGAATGCTTCTGCACACAGCCACGTATGACTAAGAAGGAAGCTGCCTTCCCTTCGCAGGTATTATCCTGATCAGGTTCAACGGGTGATTTCTCAGTCTCAGTCACTTTGTGCTGAAACACCCCGGGCGATGATTAATATGCAAATGTATAGTCACGAAAAATTTTCTGACAAAACTTTTTCAAGCACTGTAACATTTTATTACCGATTTCGTACAATGGACACAACAGCACAACAAACCCACCAAGGTTGCTAATCCCTTATTTTCACTTGAAAATGATTTTTGATATGAAACGTTTTTTATTGCTTGCTGCCGTGTTATTCCAACTTGGCTTTTTGCCCGCTATGGCACAAACCACAATCAACGATCCTAATGTGGAGGTGCGCAATGTGGGCAGTTTCAACAGCATTGTACTCAGCAGTGCTATTGATGTAATCATTTCTCAAAGCAACACTACTGCCGTAGCCGTAAGTGCCTCCGAAGCCAAATATGTAGATGGCATTACCACAGAGGTGCGGAACAACACTTTGTACATTGGCTACAAGAGCAATGCAGGCTGGGGAGCCAAATACATGCGGGCTTATGTATCGGTACCAGCACTCATGAAAATTGGTGCTTCGGGTGCCTGCAACATCAAAATGGAAGGCACATTTAAAACCGACGATCTGGAAATTGTATTGAGCGGCAGCAGCGATTTTAAAGGTGCTGTAAAAGTGACCAACCTGAAATTAATTGCATCGGGCAGTAGCGATTTCGTGATCTCTGGTAGTGCCACCAACCTTCGTGCAGGCCTGAGTGGTGCCAGCGATTTAAAGGCTTTTGAACTCTCTGCCGACTATTGCGATGTAAGTGCAAGCGGTGCCAGCGATATTCAAATTACGGTGAATAAAGAATTGAAAGCAGCAGCTTCCGGAGCCAGCGATATTTATTACAAAGGCGAAGGGGTTGTGAAATCAATTTCTGCATCTGGTGCCAGCGACATCAAAAAAAGATCATAACAGTTTTGGCTCGGTAAGTGTATCCCCCTATCTTTGCAGTCCCAAAAACGACGCGAAGTAGAGCAGCGGTAGCTCGTCGGGCTCATAACCCGAAGGTCGTAGGTTCGATCCCTACCTTCGCAACAAAAAAATCAAGGCTTCCCCGGGAGCCTTTTTTTATTCAATGAACTTTCAATCGGGCTTTGTAAGCATATTAGGCAAACCCAACGCCGGCAAAAGCACTCTCCTCAATGCATTGGTAGGCGAGAAGATGGCCATTGTCAGCCCCAAGGTGCAAACCACCCGGCATCGCATCAAGGCTTTTTTGAACGGCGATAATTTTCAAATCATTTTTTCCGACACACCGGGCATCATAGAGCCGCAGTACAAGCTGCACGAACGCATGATGAAGCAGGTGCGCAACGCCATGGAAGATGCCGATGCTGGCTTACTGGTGTATGATGTAGGAGAACTGCAGGACGAAGAAGCCCATGCTTTTTTTCAGCAACTGAAATTGAAAGTACCGGCCATTTTATTGGTCAATAAAATTGATAGTGTAAAAGAATCGGTTTGGAAAAAAACGGTGTCCTACTTTACCGAAAGTGGAGCTTACAAAGCCGTCATTCCTATTTCTGCGTTGAAAGGAACAGGGATACCAGAACTGCAGAAAACCTTGCTGCAATTCATTCCGCAGGGCGATCCTTTTTACAGTACCGAAGACCTTAGCGATTTGCCTACCCGCTTTTTTGTAGGCGAAATAGTGCGGGAAAAAATCTTCGACCTCTACCACCAGGAAGTGCCGTATCACTCAACGGTATTGGTGCAAGAGTTTACCGAAAAGTCGACACTGATTAAAATACGGGCCGACATTATTGTACAACGGGAAATGCAAAAGATTATCCTGATTGGCGATAAAGGCAGCATGATAAAAAAACTGGGCACCGCTGCCCGGATAGACATAGAGCAGTTTTTAGGACAAAAAGTGTTTTTGGAATTGTTTGTAAAAGTGCGTCCGAAATGGCGGGATCAGGATGTGTTTTTGCGGGAGTATGGCTATGAATAGACTGCAACTCTGGCTGAATGCTGTACCTTTCAGTACTATCATTTGAAAGCCAGATAGCAGAAATACAACCCTAAAAATCGAATTGTAGAAAAACGTGATTGGCAGCATTATCAACTACTGCTGATCATTGAAAAGTGAAAAGTAGTTATGAGTTATACAGTTGCCATAGTAGGCCGACCGAACGTAGGAAAAAGTACATTTTTCAATCGCTTGCTCGAACAGCGTAAAGCCATTGTAGATGACATGAGCGGTGTAACCCGCGACCGTCAGTATGGCGTAGCCGATTGGAACGGCAAATCATTCAATATTATTGATACCGGCGGTTTTGTACCCGATAGCGAAGATGTGTTTGAACGGGAAATTGCCCGACAGGTGAAGATTGCCGTAGAAGAAGCAAACGCCCTCATATTTATGACAGATGTGGCCACGGGTGTTACCGACTTGGATGAATCGATGGCCGACCTGCTGCGCCGCAGCACTAAGCCCGTATACATGGTGGTGAATAAGGTAGACAACTACGAACGCCAGTTGATGGCCAACGAATTTTACAGCCTCGGATTTGAGCAGGTGTACTTCATCAGCAGCATGAGCGGTACCGGTACTGGTGAATTGCTGGATGCTGTAACAGCTCACATTACAGAGAAAGATTCTGACGAAGTCGAGCAGGTTGATTCATTGCCAAAATTTGCCATCATTGGCCAACCTAATGTGGGCAAGAGCAGCCTGCTGAATGCTTTGGTAGGACAGGAGCGAACCATTGTGAGTGATATAGCCGGCACTACACGTGATACCATTCATACCCATTATAATCTCTTCAACAAAGAGTTTATTTTGATTGACACCGCAGGTATTCGTCGCAAAACAAAAGTGAATGAAGACCTGGAATTTTACTCGGTGATTCGTGCCATCAAAGCCATTGATGAAGCCGATGTATGCATGCTTTTGCTTGATGCCGAAAAAGGTATCACTGCTCAGGATCTGAAAATTTACAGCCTTGCTGCCAATAAGGGCAAAGGCCTGGTGATACTGGTAAACAAATGGGATTTGGCAGAAAAGACAACGAACACTGCCCGTGACTATGAAAAGGTGTTGAAGGAAAAGCTGGCACCCTTTAACGACGTGCCCATTTTGTTTATTTCTGCAAAGGATAAAGTGCGGATTTTTAAAGCGATTGAACTTGGACTTGAAGTATTTGATTGTAGGCAACAGAAAATAGCAACCTCACAATTGAACGATATCATGCTCAAAGCTATTGAGTCGTACAAGCCGCCAATGACAAGGGGTAATCTTATCCGGATAAAATACATCACACAGTTGCCTACGAAAGTGCCATCGTTTGCTTTCTTCACCAACCATCCTGATGATATTAAAACACCTTACAAAAACTACCTCGAAAATCAGCTTCGGAAGAACTTCAATTTCAAAGGAGTACCGGTGCGTATTTTCTTCCGGAAGAGTTAGGTACACATATCAACAATATTTCTGAGCCTGCAAGTAGAACACTTGCAGGCTTTTTTTGAAATATGCGTTGGCGCATAAAAAGCAGGATTTTACGCTGTTAGGTTTGCTGTAAATTTTTAAACAATGACTATACAAGCTACCAACACGTTGGGCAATATTGTGAAGCAACATCACCTCGCTGCTCATGTGTTAGAAAAATACCGATTGGATTTTTGTTGCAAAGGCAAACAAACACTTGCTGTTGCTTGTGCCGATAACAATCTTGTACTGAATGATGTGTTAGATGATTTGCAGCAAGTGCTCATCAACGAACAATACCAAGCCCCACAAACAGAAGATATGAATGTGGAAGAGCTGATCAGCCTCATCGTTCGGAAGCACCATTTGTATGTATTGCAGCAAGGTGCATCTATTCAGCATCATTTACACAAAGTGGCCAGCAAGCATGGCGAAAAATATCCTTACATGATTAAAGTGTGGGAGGTGTTTATGCCAGCGTTGGCGCATCTTCTCGACCATATGAAAAAAGAGGAACAAGTTTTGTTTCCCAGAATGAGAGAAGTATATGCTGCCAGTAAGCAGCAGCAAGCAAAAGTATTTTCGGTGGCTTATTTACAGGCACCTATTGCAGCCATGGAAGCTGAACATGACGATGCCGGAGATGCATTTTCTCTTATCCGTGAACTGACGAATGATTATACTATTCCAGAAGGAGCCTGTAATACGTTTAGCCTGCTGATGATGGAATTGCAAGACTTTGAAGCCGACCTTCACCGGCATGTACATTTAGAAAACCATGTGTTATTTCCTGCCGCTTTACAACTGATAGCGGCAAATTGACATGGAGGAATGCAGCTGCTACAATTGTTTTACCTGAATGATTTTTACAGGACACAATTTGGCAGCTGCTTCATTAGCATCCCATTCATGATCTGGCACTTTGATATGCCAAAAGCCCCTTCGTTCTTTGGCATCCAACAAAGTGCTGCGGCCATCTTTTTTACTCATGCGCCAGCGGTTGGGAGCCACTTCTACACAGTAGTTGCAGCCAATGCACTTGTCTCTTTGTTGGGTAATGCTGATCATGCCATTTCCTCCGCAGCTACTATTTTATACAGCTTATCCGATTTATGTATAGGTACATTCAACGGAAAGGCGCACAAATCTCCTTTGTTGGCAATAGTGGCTTCTCCTGTATCATTTACATGCAGTGAAGTGATGGTTGTTTCTACTACGCCAATTTGTTTGCCTATTACCATTACAGTATCGCCCACTTGTAGCGGATAACTTTCAATTTTAAACTCTGCAATATTTGATTTTGCATAGTAATTGTTGCCTTTGCCAAGATAAATTTTTCGCTGTGTTGCCGTTGAACCAGAAGTGTTTGTCCATTCGCCCAAATGCTGCCCAAACATATAGCCACCCCAAAAGCCACGATTGTATACTTTCTCCATGGCCAGCATCCAGTTGTTTATTTTTTCTGGCGTTAATGTCTGTGCGTTATAAGCATCAATGGCTTCCCGATAGTATTGGGTTACAGTCTTTACATATTCTGCGCCTTTGCCACGGCCTTCAATTTTCAATACACGTACACCTGCATCCAGCAATTGGTCAATGAATGGAATGGTACACAGATCTTTTGGTGACATGATGTACTCATTGTCAATTTCCAGTTCATGTCCTTCTTCCATATCCACGACTTTGTATTTACGCCGGCAATTTTGTAAGCATGCACCGCGGTTGGCCGAAGAGTTTTGTGTATGTAAACTCAGGTAGCATTTGCCTGATACTGCCATACACAAGGCCCCATGCGCAAACACTTCAATCTCTACTAATTTTCCCGATGGGCCTTTAATTTGCTCCCGTTGTATGCCTTCACAAATGTCTTTTATTTGTCTGATGCTCAACTCACGTGACAATACCATCACATCAGCAAAGAGGCTGTAAAACCGAACGGTTTCCAGATTGGTGATGTTTACCTGCGTGGAAATATGTACTTCCATTTGCAATTGCCGGGCCATGGCAATAACCGCTTGGTCGGCAGCAATCACAGCAGTGATACCCGCAGCTTTTGCAGCCGTGAGCAGCGATTTTACCATGCGTACATCATGATCGTAAATAATGGTATTGAGGGTGAGATAACTCCGTACATGATACCGTTCGCAAAGGGCAGCTATTTCGGGTAAATCGCTGATACTGAAATTGATGCTGGAGCGGGCCCGCATGTTGAGCTGCTCCACTCCGAAATATACTGAGTTGGCACCGCCCTGAATGGCGGCCATCATACTTTCAAAGCTGCCCGCTGGGGACATGAGTTCAATGGGAAGGGCTGACATAGGCTGAATGACGTCGTTTATACAAACGAAAATATTGGTCTTGTAAACCGCAGTGTATGACTTTCATCAGGATGAAGTCTGTACAGCAATCGGAATGAATATCTTCGTGGCTTAAATGAAACCTACATGCCGGCAAATGTGTTAGAAGTATGTTCCTTTGGTATACAAACCAGCCTTATAGCTGAACGGGTAGGGGCAAAGCGGGTAGAGCTCTGCGACAATCCTATTGAGGGTGGTACTACGCCATCATACGGAGCCATCCGTTTGGTAAGAGAAAAAATCAATATTGAATTGTATCCCATCATTCGGCCACGTAGCATGAACTATTACTATGACGCCGATGAGTTTGCCATGATGCTACATGATGTACGCATGTGTAAAGAGTTGGGCTGCGATGGCATTTCTGTTGGGGTGCAACTCATAACCGGTCATGTAGATACCAACCGCATGAAGCAATTGGTAGAAGTAGCTTATCCGATGGGCGTAACTTCTAACCGGGTAATTGATGCAGCGCCAGACCCTTACGAAGCCTTGGAAGCATTGATTGAAGCTGGCTGCGAACGGGTACTTACATCCGGCCAGGCTGCAACGGCACCAGCAGGAAAGGAAGTGCTGAAAAAGTTGGTAGAGCAGGCAGCAGGCAGAATCAGCATTATGCCGGGGGCAGGTGTAAAATCAGATAACGTCAAGGCATTGCTGCAGTATACCGGTGCGTACGAATGTCACACATCTGCAAGAATAGCCTGGCCCAATAATGTGGCATATCAGAATCCGCAAATTACCGATGCGGGTAGCATGTATGTGGCCGATGAAGAAGAATTGAGAAAAATTATTGCTGCAATTGTTTAGAAAATATTGAGCAGTTGCCACGATTTTTTAAGCCTGTCAGACCGAATCCAATAACTGCCTGCAGGTAATCGGCTGATGTCGAGTGCAATTTGTAATGAACCATTCACCGATACATGCATTTGTTGCATCATCAGCTTGCCAGAAATACTATAGAGGCTGATATCAAAAGCACCTGCCGGTAAATTGTTTAATGCCAAATATACTTGCGTAGTAGCGGGGTTGGGATAAATATTGCAAACAATAGGGGATTGGTTAATTCCATTAATGGATATAACATTTGAATATAATGCATAGCCATTGTGTTGTTTGGCTTTAATTCTATACAACACATCTTTGTCTTGGTCTTTTGTATCACTCATTACAAATTGCTGCCGTTCTCCTTTTGCTACGCTGTATGGTATAGTTTCAAATGCGGTAAACGGTTGTCGGCTGATTGATTTTTCAATGGTAAACACGCCATTGGTACTAATGCCTGATGCTTGCCAGTTGAGTACCGATTGATGAAGAAAGCGAGTCCCTGTAAGTGTAATATTTTGTAGCGTTAAAACCTGGAAACCCAAATTGCCTATAGTAATTCTCGATAAGCTTGATAAACCAGAAATCGTCAACTGATTGAGCGTAGTGTTGATGCCATCACTACCTTCATAAGTCCATGCATTACCAGCATCTGTACTCGAAAAAAAATCAAGCATTCCTTCGGTAGTACCATTTAGTTCTGTGTCAAAATAATTGAATATAATGCTGGCATTGAGGTTGCTGTTGTTGGTAGGAATGACATCATAATAACGTTTAATGGTTCCTTCTTCTTGTACTACTTGGCCTCTTCTGATAGTCGTATTTCCTAAATTACTTGCGCTGGTAATGACAAATCCAAGATTACCGGGATTGACAGATGAGGGTGCGTTCAACGTAGCAATGGCTTCAATGTAGCCACCGTTATATCCGGTTATTCTCCGTGTATTTATTTCTCCGGTTAAGGTTCCCGTAGTACCTAATTCAATGGTGTGGTTGTTTAAAAAAAGACTATCGCCACCTGCAAGCGATAGGGAATTGTTTACTTCTATATCGGTATTCAATTGCAGCCCGTTGGCTGTTTTATTCATGGTGAGGTTGTAAAACGAACAGGTAGCACTGCCGGCTATAAAACTTGTGCCTGCACTACTACCACTAAAAACAAAAGTGCTGGTAGATGGTGTAATGGTTCCTTCCGAAGTAAGCCCGGCATCATTCAGTACCAGTTGCACATTGCCATTGGCTTTCAGTTGTGCCCCCGGTTTGATGAGCAGTCCCTGTGACAAGACAGCGCCACAGATAAACAGGCTAATGGCAAAGAAGAAAAATATTTTCATGAAAAGAAATTGAAGTGAGCTGTACTTTCTTTATTTCACATACTCAGCCTTGCTGCCAAATGCGTCTACCATAATGTGGAAATCAAGAAATAATAAACCAGCATCATCAGTATATGTGTCTGCTGCGTTCGAACTGTTTCTGGTAAGGCGGCAAATAAGAATACTGGATATCTTTTTGCCTGTTCCGTCTATGCCTGAATTATTGCTGGATAATGAAGTAATCATGTGACTATTTGCTGTAAATGGTCCTGTTGATACCACGGTGTTTGTAGTGATGGCTGGGAACACCTGAGGTGTTGAAGGATCATAATTTTGCCAGGTATACTCCAGTTTCCATTCAACGTTTCCAGATTTACTGGCCTTTGGCGACCAGTGTAAGTGGGGGTAGATAGCGGAGCCTTCTTTCCA
>JADLHL010000029.1 GCA_020848815.1 Chitinophagaceae bacterium
TAAATGACCTACCCGAATTCATCCGCGACTTCAACGTGATTTTGAAAAAGCATGGCCTGTACAGTGTGCACTATGCCCACGCCGGTAGTGGCGAAATTCACCTGCGCCCCATCATCAATCTCAAAACGGCCGAAGGCAACAAACTCTTCCGCATCATTGCCGAAGAAATAGCTACGCTGGTAAAACAATACAAAGGCTCTTTGAGTGGAGAGCACGGCGATGGCCGACTGCGGGGCGAATTCATTCCGCAAATGATTGGTGCCAAAAACTATGAGCTGCTGCGCCAGCTCAAATACACCTGGGACCCGCACAATATTTTCAACCCCAACAAAATTGTAGATACGCCCAGCATGAACAGCATGCTGCGCTACGAGCCGGGGCAACAAACGCCAACATTCAACAGCATTTTCCGTTACCACAATCAGGATGTACTGCAGCATGCCGAGCAGTGCAACGGCAGTGGCGATTGCCGCAAAACACACCTGAGCGGCGGCACCATGTGCCCCTCGTTTATGGCTACGAGAAATGAAAAAGATACCACCCGTGCAAGGGCCAATATTCTGCGGGAGTTTTTGACGCACAGCAACAAAGTCAACCGCTTCGACCATCAGGAAATAAAAGAAGTGATGGACCTGTGCCTGAGCTGTAAGGGTTGCAAAGGCGAATGCCCCAGCAACGTAGACGTAGCCAAGTTGAAAGCTGAATTTTTACAGCACTACTACGATGCCAACGGTGTACCGCTGCGCAGTCGTATGATTGCCAACTTTACCCGCATGGCTAAGCTGGGTGCCATTTGGCCCGCTGCTTACAATGTTGTGATGACCGCTCCGGGTATTAGTACACTGGTGAAAAAATTCAGTGGCTTTGCTACAGAAAGAAGTATGCCGACGTTGCAAAAGCAAACGTTGAAGGCGTGGTATAAAAGTCGGAAAGACCGGAAGACGGGAAGTCCGGAGTCGGGAGTCGGGAGTCGGGAGAAGATTGCAGCCTTGCAAACTGCAAACCGCAAACTGCCAACTGTGTATTTGTTCTGCGACGAATTCACCAACTACAACGACACGCACATTGGTATAAAAGCCATTGAGCTGTTGGAAAAACTGGGTTATGAAGTCATCATTCCGCAGCACATTGAAAGTGGCAGAACCTGGCTGAGTAAGGGTTTGCTGCGACAAGCCAAAGTGATTGCGAATACCAACATCGAATTGTTGTCGCCGCTGGTTACTGCCGACGCACCACTGATTGGCATTGAGCCATCGGCCATCCTCGCTTTCCGCGATGAGTATCCCGATTTGGCGACTGATGAAAATCTTACTGCTTCAAAAGAGCTGGCCAAACATGCATTGCTGATAGATGAATTTTTAGCACAAGAAATCGATAAAGGAAACATCACAGCTGCTCAGTTTACACAAGCACCCCGCAGCATCAAACTGCACGGGCATTGCCAGCAAAAAGCCGTGGCTTCGGTAGCACCAACGGTGAAGGCATTGTCGCTGCCGGCCAACTACACCGTGCAAACGATACCCAGCGGCTGCTGCGGCATGGCGGGTAGTTTTGGTTATGAAAAAGAACACTACGAATTGAGCATGAAGATTGGCGAACTCGTTCTGTTTCCAGCAGTGCGGTCGGCTGCTGAAGAAGTGATTATAGCCGCACCCGGCACCAGCTGCCGCCATCAGGTAAAAGATGGTACTGGCCGCAAAGCCCTGCATCCCATAGAAGTGCTGTGGGAAGCCTTGCAATAATTGTTAGATAAATGGATGACTCCATTTGAAATGATTTGTGCAACATACATAGCCCACGGTTTTCACCGTGGGTAAAAGGCAATAGCACCTGTTCAACAAACCGTTTCAACGGTTTGAAAATATACATTCCACCAAACAGAACATTGTCAATCCCTTATCTTCAATTATTATTACGATAAATTGTAATAGAACCCCCTATGACCATTAAACAACGTTTACTCAAAAGCTTGTACCCTGTACTCATGTTCATGCACAAGCTTACCGGCAATAAAGCAGCGGCTGCAGCACCTGCTCAAAAACAAACGGCTGCCGTATCGTTTTACTCATTGCAAGCCATCCGTAACAATCTGGAACCAATCCCATTTCAAACATTGCAAGGCAAGTATGTATTGCTGGTAAACACTGCTTCCGAATGTGGCTACACGGCACAGTACAATGGGCTGGAAGCCTTGCAACAACAATTCCCCGATAAGCTGGTGGTGCTGGGTTTTCCGGCCAACGATTTTGGCGGACAAGAGCCCGCAGATGATGCGCAGATTGAACAGTTTTGTCAGGTGAATTTTGGTGTGAGCTTTCCGCTGATGAAGAAAGCACCCGTAACAGGTGGCAGCATGCAGCCCGTGTACAAGTGGCTCACACAACCCGAACAAAATGGCTGGAACAAACAAATACCTACCTGGAATTTTTGCAAATACCTGGTGAGCCCCGAAGGGCAACTCATTCAATTTTTTCCGGCTGGTGTAGATCCATTAGATGCTGCCATTACAAAACATTTATCTTAGGGCATACAGATTGTATCACCCTTTATTGTAATAGCATGTTTACCAAAGCCGATGCCGAAGCGTATTTCACTGGTGAAAAAATAGAAAGCCTTGTTTTTGTGTTGCTCGGCATCACTGCTATAGTAGTGGCTGTAGTCTTTTGGTTTTGGCTGAAAACGCCGTTGCATAAAGGCGCAGCCGTTCCTCTTATCGTTGTTGGCTTATTGCAATTGACGGTTGGCTACACCGTGTACTCCCGCAGCGATGCGCAACGCAAAGACATCGTATACAAAATGGATCTTAATCCCGATGCCATTGCCACACAAGAAATTCCCCGCATGGAAAAAGTTATGCGCAATTTTGTGGTCTATCGCTGGACGGAAATTGTATTGCTGGTGGTAGCATTCGTTGGCATTTTTTTACTCAAAAACCAACCCGATAAATTGATGCTCTATGGCATAGCATTAGGCTTGGCGGTTCAAGCAGCTATTTCACTAGCAGCAGATTATACAGCAGAAAAAAGAGGTGCCATCTACCTGAATGGTTTGAAAGATTTTGTACAACAAACCAAACGCATGCCTTAGCAAATGCGGGGCAACTGTTCACCCGGCAACATATTTACTACCCTGCGGCCACCAATACTGCTTTGCATAATTACCTGACCTGCGTGTTCTGCTACTACCTTGCCTACAATGGCTGCCTGCGGCCAGCCGTTTGATTGCATGCTGCGCAAAATGTTTGCTGCCGCATCAGCTTTTGCCAATAGCACAAATACGCCTTCGTTGGCTACATACAATGGGTCTAGTCCGAGCATTTCGCAGGCACCCGATACCTGCTCATCCACCGGAATATTTTTTTGCAACAGCTCAATGCCTTGCGAACCGTCTTTCGCAATTTCATTGAGCACACTGGCCAAACCGCCACGGGTAGCATCCCGCAAAAAATGCAGGGCATCACCGTACTCATCCAGCAGTTGCAGCACGGTGTGATGCAACGCACAGGTGTCGCTGGTGATGCTCGTTTCAAACTCGAGGCCGCTACGCAAACTCATGATGGCAATACCATGCGCAGCAATGGGTGCATTGATGAGAATAACATCGCCGGGCACAATGGATGACCAACCCAGCGCCGCTTTTGCATGCACCTGTCCTATGCCTGATGTATTGATAAAAATTTGATCGCCTTTACCCCGCTCTACCACTTTGGTATCGCCGGTTACCACTTGTACGCCAGCTGCATCGCAGGCCATTTTAATGCTGCTTAGTATTTGCCAGAAAGTGGTCATGGGCAGGCCTTCTTCCAAAATAAAAGACAGCGATAAATACTTCGCTTTGGCGCCACACATGGCCAAATCATTCACGGTGCCATTCACCGCCAAATCGCCAATATTGCCACCGGGAAAAATGATGGGCGACACCACATAGCTGTCGGTACTAAAGGCCAGTTTGCCGGGCAGCTCAAACACTGCTCCATCATGGCGTTCATTCAGCATGTCGTTTTTGAGTACATCAAACACGCCACTGTTCAGCAACCGCTGCGATAGAATACCACCACTGCCATGCCCGAGGTTGATGGCATCAAAATCGAATGTTGGCATGGGGCATTGGAGTTGAAAAGTATCACTCATCACGAACAGGTATTTGTGTGTTACACTACAGCTATATTGCTGAAATGATAATAGGCAGCACAGGCACCTTCGCTACTCACCATGGGTGCACCCAATGGATTGAGTGGTGTGCATTGCTTGCCAAACTGCGGACATTCAAAGGGTTTCTTTTTGCCCCGCAAAATTTCGCCGGCAATACAACCATTGTCTTTCATCGATTGCAAATCCGGAATTTGAAATTTTACATTGGC
The DNA here is from genome assembly GCA_020848815.1 of Chitinophagaceae bacterium. Lineage (GTDB taxonomy): Bacteria > Bacteroidota > Bacteroidia > Chitinophagales > Chitinophagaceae > Phnomibacter. The sequence goes on from JADLHL010000029.1 coordinate 4,361, forward strand.
ATCAAACCTGCTGTAGTCGGCTTTCAATTCATACCCACTTTTCGGTATGGTAGCAATGCCCCGCCATTCGCGGTCGCTTACTTCAAACACTTCGGCAATGGTTTGCTGCGCTGCAGGATTCCCTTCCTCACTTACCACCCGGCTGTATTGATTTTCGAGTTTGTATTCGCCGTTTTCCAATTGCAACAGCAACATGTAAATGCCTTGCAACAAATCCACCGGTTCAAAGCCCGTTACGACTATCGGCAGTTTGTATTTTTCTACAATGGGTACATACTCTTGCATACCCATAATGGTGCACACATGGCCTGCGGCCAAAAAGCCCTGCACCACATTGCCCGGATCGTTTACAATGGCTTCAATGGCAGGTGGCACCAATACATGAGACGTTAAAATGCTGTAATTATTAATGCCTGCTTTTTGTGCATGAATCACACTCAACGCATTGGCCGGTGCCGTGGTTTCAAAGCCTACGGCAAAAAACACCACTTCCTTATCAGGATTGTCTTTCGCAATGTTCACCGCTTCGAGTGGCGAGTACAAAATGCGTACATCGGCACCGCCGGCTTTTGCTTCCAGCAAACTTTTTTTGGTGCCGGGCACCCGCAGCATATCGCCATAGGAGCACAAAATCACAGCGGCTTCATCCGCCAGATACACGGCTTTATCAATCAGGCTTTGCGGCGTTACACACACCGGACAACCCGGCCCGTGTACCATGTGTACTTTGTCGGGCAACATGTTCAAAATGCCGTTTTTCACCAGGCTATGCGTTTGCCCGCCACACACTTCCATTATGGTCCAGTCGCGGGTTACAATAGCATGTATTTCTTTCAGTAAATGATCGACCAGCTCCGGGTCGCGGTACTCCGATAAATACTTCATGATGGCAGGCGTTTATACAGATGGCTGTTCTCTGCAATATGACACAAAGCCTGCGGAGCAAGTATGATAAAAATCAATCGGCCACCTGATGTAAAGCGGCCGCCCACACGTCGTCGATATTGCAATCGGCATACACCAACTGGCCAAACGATACGTTTTCATCGTTGGGCGATAGCTGCTGATGGAAATACAATTGCAGGTCATTGCCGGCATGCAAGTGCAGCATATCAATCAACAAACTGTTTTGAAAAACGCCGCCGCTGCAAGCCACCTGTTGCACTTGCAAATGGCGGGCCATTTGACAAACAGCCTGGCTGATGCTGGCATGAAAACGAGCCGCCAGTTCGGGAGCAGTGGCTCCCACAGACTCAGCATGTATGAGCATGGCCAACAAGCGACTGCCGGGCAAAATATTGTCATCAATACGCAGGTCAAACGCAGCTGGTATGCCATGCTTTTCTACGTACTCATTTGCCATTGCTTCCAGCCGCATGGCTGCATGGCCTTCGTACTGCTGCCCCGGCATTTGCAACAGCCAACAGGCCGCCGCATCAAACAACCGTCCAACCGCTGTGGTATTTATGCCTTTGTACGATTGCAGCATTTTTTGGTAGAGCAGCCACTCTGTTTCGGTAAACCATTGCTTGCATACATGCCGCATGCCGGCGGGCAAAGCACTCAACAACGAGAGCCGTGGTTCACGGGCCATTTTATCGCCCAGCAAATACGGGAATGGTTGCCAATGTGCTACTCTCTCCATGCGGTTGTTGTGGTAAACAAAAAACTCACCGCCCCAGCTGTTGCCATCATCACCCAGACCTGTGCCATCCATCACCACCGCCAGCACGGATTCAGATTGATGCAGTAAATTATTTTCGGCCAACACTGCTGCAGCATGTGCTTTGTGGTGCTGTACCA
>JADLHL010000030.1 GCA_020848815.1 Chitinophagaceae bacterium
AATCCATTACTGCTATGCAATCATTTGACCGCCGCAACTGGCTCAAAAAAAGCGGACTGCTGCTTTCTGGTTTTACAATTGGCAATGGCCTGTTGGCAAGAGAATCCAATTTCACCGATGATATTTGGGAAGCGGCACCAGACGGACAATTAATCCGTATTGGTCAAAATGAAAATCCGTATGGCCCCGGCCCTATGGCCCGCAAAGCCATGATGGATGCAGTCATCAACAGCAATCGCTATCCATCGGAACTTGCTACACAATTGAGGGAACGTATTGCCAAAGCCTACAATCTTACCAAAGAACATGTGCTGTTGGGTGCTGGCAGCAGCGAATTGCTGGGCAATACGGCAGCACTGGCGGCAGAGAAAAAAGGTAGCAATGCAGTGAGTGGCGATCCAACTTTTCGTTTGTGGTTTGGCGCTGCTGAGTTGTTTGGATTGAGCATTAAAAAAGTACCACTGACGCAGGATAAAGTGCACGACCTTGATGCCATGCTGAAAGCGATGGATGCGCAAACCAGTATGGTGTATGTGGTGAATCCACACAACCCCACCGGTACCATTGTAGCCGATAGCGACATGCAATCATTTGCAGAAAAAGTAACGGCAAAATGCTTACTGCTGCTCGACGAAGCTTATACCGAATATGCAGGCACCACCAGTTTGGCACCCATGGTAGCCAACAATAAAAATCTGGTGGTGGCCAAAACATTCAGCAAAATACATGGCATGGCCGGAGCCCGTGTGGGATTTGTGCTGGCGCATCCCGACACCATTAAAAAACTGGCTACGTATCAGCCTTGGGCCAATGCCGGTCCAAGTGCGGTAAGCCTTGCCGGTGCATTAGCCGCCATGGACGACCTTGCATTTATGCAACAAACCCGCCAGAAAAATGAAGCTGTTCGCATTTATGTAACCAAAGAAATGAACCAGCTGGGCCTGAAAGTGATTCCCTCCTACACCAGCTTTATTTATTACGACAGTGCTGCTTTCAAAGGCGACTTGGCACAGGTGATGACACAAGCCAATATCATGGGTGTTCGTACTTATGAAAATGGAACAGGCTGGCGCCGAACTTCTATTGGCACCATGGAAGAAATGCAGCAATTCATCAAAGTATTGAAAGCAAATATGTAAGCCTACTGCGGCGTCCATTGATACACGGCAGCAGCGGTATCATTTTGCTTATGCAATAAATGAATATTGGCTTGTTGCTGCTGTAGCATATTTTTTACCAATGAAAATGCTGCAGCGTTTCTTCGTTGTACAGTTGCTGAAGGATGTACAAAATCATCGGTCAAATAAATCTTGCCGCCTTGCTGATGCACTTGCTTTGCAGCCAGCATAGCTTGAGCAAATTGCTGTTCACCTGTAAAAACTTTTGCTTGACCATAGTACAATAAATAGCGAACAGCACTGGCACTGCCTAATGAAATCACCATGTCATTTTCTGTAGCATTATCAATCAGCCAAGCAGATTGAAATCGGGTATAATCATCATTAGGATTTTTTATAAAGAGATAACCACCAACAAAATTGTGCAGGCACAAAACAATCACTAGTGCATACAAGAGCTGCTTGCTCGTATGTTTTACAATCAGCGGAAATAAATAAATACCTAACACTGCAAATAATGCTGGCTGAATCATGAGCCAAGGTTCAGGAGAACCTGGATCAACAATGAGTAAAGCAATGGTGTAAATAACCAGCCATAAGGAAAATGGATTTTTCAAAAAGCCATGTAATGAAATAGATCGGCGAATTTTCCAAAAAGCCAACAATGCCAACGAAATGAACAATGCTCCTGTACAAGCAGCAAGTATAGCTAACGATTCATGTTGCTTAGCAGCATATACTTCTTCCACCAATTGCTTTCCGGGAAACCATTGTTCTATCAATTGTACCACCGGTGGAAATGCGTAGATAAAGTTCAAACTCACCACATTGGAACCAACCACTGGCAGTGCATTCAACACATGGCCGGGAGACTGCTCTATTCCACTATTAATGTATTGCCAGAATGAAATATTAGTTTCATTAAATTGAAAAGCAACAGCATAAACAGACAACACAATTGCAACAACGAGAATAGACCAAGCAGCTATTTGTACTGCAGCTATCTTTTGCAGTACATAATAAATTGGTACAGCAACAAAAACTACCACTCCTGCAGGCTTATACCACAATACTGAAATAGCAGCAAGTAAGGCTGTTATCATCAGCGGTTTCCAATGAAAACCATTTGCCACTGACACACAAGCAGCAAAAACGGTAAGTAAGCAAAATAAAAGTGAGACTGTATAAACTTCTGCTTCAACTGCATAGCGCCAATAACCGTAACTACACATAAAACTAATAGCACAAAGTCTTGCCAACACTGTGCTCAGCTGAAAATAGGTTTTGAGCAAAAAGTAAAAAAGCAACACACTAATGGCCGAGGCTATAGCACTCACCATACACATCAACCAATAAGCATCTGCAGAAGGCATTAACCATTGCACAAGCGAAAGCAAGCCCTTAAAAGTGGGAAGAAAGAGCAGGTAACGTGGAAAAAGAATACTTACATAATCATATGAACGAATAGCGTAAGCATAAAAATAGCCATCATCATTTTCACTTCTGTTGCCAGGAAAACTGAGCAGGTAAAATAAGACCAACGCAAAAAATACAGTCACATACGCCGCCTTGTTTACTATAAAAAAACGGCTTTTCATGAAGGGTGTGGTTTGGTGAGTCTGCTTTGCAAAGTACGAACCAAAATATGAAAGCAAACAAAAAAGTAAGCGGGCTACAAAATAGCCCGCTTACAATACAATGAATAATGATAGAAAACTACTAACTGTTTTTGAGCAGCATTCGTTTTACTACAATACCATTTGCTTCAATGACTATCCAATATGCACCGGCAGGCAGCAAACTGGTTTGCAAGGTATGCTGCAATACAGGTTGCCATTTTTGCAAGCTCACCTGCTGCACCTGTTGTCCTGTTTGTGTCAGCAACTTTACCGTAACCATGCCTTTGTATGCATGCTTCCATTTCAACATAGTAGTGGAGCCAACACTTGGATTGGGATAAAGTACTAATGCATCTGTTGGCGTTTGAGCTTCATTCAACATTGCTTCCGTTTCCAAACGAATTGGAGCGGTCGAAGCAAATTGAGTAGTATTTGCCCCACCTATCGGTGCCTGACTTATTTCTGTGATGGTAAATCCGTTCAGGTAGTTGTAAGTGTTTACTCTGGCAAATGAAACCACAATAGTTCCAGTGGAAGTTGTGAGGTTCGTAAATTCTACCTTATTGGTTTTATTGTTATCTGTAAGTACGGTTTGTGATACACCGTTGATGGTAAATCTGGTACTGTTACCTGTGTTACTTCTACTCGCATACAATTCAATATTGTAGGTTCTGCCACTAACCAACCCACTTATAGTCAGCGTACGGTTTACGGTTGCATACGTTGTATACCGCAGTACCGCAGGCGGACACATGGTGCCGCCATAAGTTGCTCCATTGTCAGAGATGGCTTCGCTGTACGAAAGTGTGGCCGATACTGCACTTACACCTCCATCGGCATAATTCAGTGCTCCTGACAAACGGTTTGACACTTTTGAGCCACCAACATTCCAGTTGTTCCAACCTTCGGTTGTTTGAGGGTTAGTTCCACCAAACAGGTTTACTTTAATCTGCCTTGTTGTGGTGGTGGGCTGTGGATTTACAGTTACCCAAACTGAATCAGCTCCGGTTGCAGCTTCAGCATCTGTAGCAGTAAGCCTGAACAAATAAGAACCCACAACTAAATTACTTACTGAAGTTGATGCTGCATTAGCATTTGCAATCACTGCACCCGCAGGGCCACTCTGAATAGTCCAACTAATTTGCTGCACATTATTTTCAGCATCATTTACTGCACCGTTCAATTGCACACTATTGATTGGTAAAGTAATGCTCACGTTGGCACCGGCTTCTACAACCGGAGCTGTGTTGGGTCGAGTATTGAGCGTTACCCAAACAGAATCTGTAGCGGTTGCAGCTTCGTCATCGGTAGCTGTAAGCCTGAATAAATAAGTACCAACTACCAAATTGCTAACCGTTGTTGAGGCTGCATTAGCATTTGCAATCACTGCACCCGCAGGGCCACTCTGAACAGTCCAACTAATTTGCTGTACATTATTTTCAGCATCATATACCGTACCATTTAGTTGCACACTGGTAGTGGGCAATTGAATGTTGATATTGGCTCCTGCCTCAACAATTGGTGCTGTATTTATTCGAGGATTTACCTGAATGGCTACAATATCTGTAGCGGTAGTGGCAGAATCATCGGTAACAGTCAATTCAAACAAATAGCTACCCACAATTAAGCCTGATACAACCGGAGATGCAATATCGACCGCACTGAAACTGGCATTGGATGGCCCATCCACCTGACGCCATGCAAATGAAACAATTGCACCATCATTATCTACACCAGAGCCCCGGAGTTGTACACTGCTTACTGGCAAAGTGATAGTGGTATCATTTCCGGCATAGGCAATGGGCAGTTCATTGGCTGCTCTTCTCACCAATATAACCACCGTATCTCTGCTTACAGCAGATTGATTATCGGTTGCAGACAACTCGAACTGATATGTACCAGGCTGTAAATTATTGACGATTGTATTTGCACTGGCAGGTGTAGTAATAGTAGCAGTTACAGGGCCGGCAACCTGCCGCCATGCAACACTGCTAATGCTGCCATCGGTATCAGTCGCAACTCCATTGAGCGTTACACTTGAAACCGGTGCAATGATTGTTTGATCAGCTCCTGCATTCACGATTGGGACAATATTGCCTTGCAAACAAAAACTGTCCAGTATTCTTTCGCCTACCACTCTTGTGTACAGTAAATGGTGACCCATATTATTTACGTGAACGCCATCTACATTATATGCATCTACAATGGTACCATCGGGGTTAGCCAGATCCGTCCAGAAATCAATGGCTTTATTGCCAAAGCGTTGGTAGGTCCAGTCACGAACAACCATCAGGTTATTTCGTTGTCCGGCATTTAACGCTGTTCGGGGTTGTGTAGTGGTCACCCACACAGTAATACCTGCAGCATCAGTCAAGGCAAGTGTTCTTTCATAATTGGCCTGTTGCTCTGCCAGAGTATAATTCAGGGCAACATCATTGCTTGGTAAATTGATGATGATGATATCGGGATTGTAGCTTAATGCTTTAGTAATGTTGCGCAAGGTATCCGGCACAGGTCGGCCCTCTGGTGGTACAAAACCGTTAGGGTTGAGTAAATGATAGGTAGTACGACTTGATGTAGCAATATTGATAACCTCGTTTGCGGGGTTAAAACTGCGGACATATTTCCGGAACTTACTTACCCAGTTACTATCTGGCACACTGGCACCTGTACCCATGGCCGTGCTCGAACCCATCACTACAATACGTACCCGCTTACCACAGTTCAATGAATCAATAACAGCAGGCGGGGCAAACGGATTGGAGCCAATGAGTACATACACAGAATCTTTGCCTGATAACCCATCATTATCGGTTACGGTTAACTCAAAACCATACCTGCCTGTCAACGGATTTTCTACAGTGGCAATTGCCTGATTGGCATTTACGATAAAACTTCCAGCAGGACCTTCAAACTGCTCCCAATGATAATTACTGATGGTGCCATCAACATCTGACGAAGCCGACCCATTGAGGGTAAATGAAGTCAATGGAAGAGTGAAAGCTGCGTCTGAACCTGCATTGGCTGTTGGCGCCAGCGGGTCTGGCGGAAATACTGTTACCTGCATGGTATCCAAATCAGCAGCGCCACTATTGTCAGTTACCATCAGCTGCATTTCATAAGTACCTGCTTCCAAATTGCTGATAACAGGATTAACGATATTGGGATTGCTGATGCTGAACGAAGCGGGACCAGAAATTTTAGACCAGGCATAATTGGTAATGGTTCCATCCTGATCGTAAGAGGAAGCTCCGCTTAAAGAAACACTATTGGTTGGCATTGCAATACTTACATCGGGACCTGCATTAGCTACCGGTGCCAAATTGCCGGTGATAGCTGTTGTTTCGGTCAGCATAAATCCATTCAGGTAACTGTATGTATTTACCCGGGCAATGGTCACCGTTATGTTACCGTTACTCGTTGTCAGGTTACTGAAAATGACCCTGTTGGTTTTGTTGCCATCAGTAAGTACGGTTTGCGTGGTACCGTTTATGGTAAAGCGAGTGGAATTGCCGGTATTATTCCGGCTTGCATACAACTCTAATGCATAAGTTTTACCAGCAGCTAATCCGCTAATGGTTAGTGTACGGGACACGGTAGCATAGGTTGTATACCGCAATACCGCAGGCGGGCACATGGTGCCGCCATAGCTGGCCCCATTGTCAGAAACGGCTTCGCTGTAAGAAAGAGTAGCACCTACTGAACTGGCTGTGCCATCAGCGTAGGTTAATGCACTAATGCTTCTGTTACTAACCTTAGAACCACCCACGTTCCAGTTGTTCCATCCCTCGGTGGTTTGTGGGTTGGTACCACCAAACAAATTCACTTTTATTTGCTTGGTAACAACTGGTGGCGGGGCATTTACTGTAACCCGAATGGTATCAAATGCGACGGCGGCGCTATCATCTGTAACCCTCAGCTCAAAGCGGTAACTACCTTGCAGCAAGTTACTAATGCCGGTTTGCACGGCACTAGTATTAGCAATATTTGCAGTGCCCGGCCCATCTATCTGACGCCATCTGTATTGAGTGATTACGCCATCAATATCAGCCGATGATGCACCATTTAGTGTACTGGTATTGGTGGGAAGTGTCAGCACCTGATCGGCACCTGCATTTGCCACTGGTGCCACATTAGGATTTAAGTTGACAACGGTAATCAACACCACATCTTTACTCACTCCACCTTCATTGTCTGTTACGGTGAGCTCCATTTCATAAATACCCTTGCGTAACTGACTGATTTGTGGGGTGACAGAATTAGCAGCACTTATGCTGTATGATGTTGGGCCAGATAATTTAGTCCACTGATAACTCACAATTACGCCATCATTATCACTCGAATTGGTAGCGTTGAGCTGATAAGTGCTTGCCGGATATTCTATGGTTGCATCAGCTCCTGCATTGGCTTGTGGCAACAGGTTCGGGTTGGGATTGGTTACGGTAACCCGAACGGTATCGCGGTCAAACAAACCTGCAGCATCTGTAACAGTGAGTATGAAATTGTAGGTACCTGCTACAAAACCATTTATGGTAGTGGTAGCTGCGGTTGGAGTAGCAATGGTTTGGCTACCCGGGCCATTTAGCTTCTGCCAGTTAAATGTGAGCGTTGTATTTTCCGGATCGGAAGAGGCTGCGCCACTTAATGTAACTGATGTAGTGGGCAAACTAATGGCCACATCCGCACCGGCATTAGCATCGGGCGGATAATTGCGGCGGTAGCGTAGCATCCATTCATAAATATTGTACCCGCCAACCTTGTACGCCGGGTTACTGGCAAACACACTGCTATTGTTGTGGGTTACACCATCAAAACGGGTAAGTATAGCAGGTATTGCAGGATTAAAACTGTTGATGCGGTTCACAAAATTGACCGACCATGAAACTGGCGAAGATTGATCGGCATTGCTATGCAAACTCCAAAACGGCAAAGATGCATTGGCAATGTTGTTGGCTCCTGCATCGGTGTATGGATTGATGTAAGGTGCAATAGTAACCATACCCGCCAGCCTGTTGGAATTGGCGAGGCTGTTGGTGGCGTACTTTATTATTTGATCGGCTCCCATACTGTAGCCCATCAGGTAAATGCGGCCTGCATCAATTTTATAATTCTGTGCCAGCAAATAATTGATAAGGCTATTGATATCGCTTACGCTGGCATAATCTCGCCATTGAGGGCTAATGACAATGAAAGAGCTGGTTTGCCCATTTACTGTAAAGCTGCTTGGAAACTGATTGTTGTTGATGTAATAGGCTGCATTTTCACGGAGCACCTCATTCAATTCTGTGGTACCATTACCGTAGCTACCGGCACCATGAAAACTAATCAATAAAGGAAATTTCTGGCTACTGGCGGCATAGCCTGCCGGCAGGTATTCATAGTATCCGCCGCAGTTGGCATTTACTGTTACACTACGTGCAATGTGCGTTTGTGCTTGGGCGTGAAGTACGGTACTACAAAGGAGTAGCAACAACACAACACGGCTACTGATAAACCGTATGGTATTTTTCATGAAAAAGAGAACTGGTGATTGCTTGGAAAAATAATTGACTCATTACCGTCAACGGGCTCAGGGTTGGGTAAGGGGCCTTTCGGGCTCTAAATTAGTTGCTTCCCCCCTTAATCGGAAATGAAATTTACTTGTTGAGACACCGAAATGTGGAAACAGGTTTCAATATTCAGCATGATTATACTTTTTCACACTGGCACCTGCAGCAAAATGAAAAGCCCCGCCAAATGGCAGGGCTTTCATTATTGAAAAGTCGTTTAAACGAATTAAGCGATTTCAACGTCTGCACCAGCTTCTTTCAGCTTAGCAGCGATGTCTTCGGCAGTAGCCTTGTCAACACCTTCTTTTACAGCTTTAGGAGCACCGTCAACCAGGTCCTTCGCTTCTTTCAGACCCAAGCCAGTCAGGTCTTTTACTATTTTTACAACGTTGAGTTTGCTGGCACCAGCACTCTTCAGAATTACGTCGAAAGCCGTTTTTTCTTCTACAGCAGCGGCTGCAGGACCGTCAGCTGAAACTACAACTGCAGCAGCAGCTGGTTCAATGCCGTATTCGTCTTTCAAAATTTGGGCCAGTTCGTTAACCTCTTTTACTGTCAGGTTAACCAGTTGTTCTGCAAATGATTTCAAATCTGCCATGGTTTCTAATTTTTTCCGCCTTCATTCCGTAATGGTCCGGCGGACGTTTAAAAAAATTGTTTTACCCTCTTATAGCCGGGGGCATGGCTTATTGTATTTCCTGAAAGGAAAAACAGTCGGGGAAAATTACTCAACAGCTGGTGCTTCGGGAGCAGCTTCAGCAGCAGGTGCTTCAGGTGCAGCTTCAACAGCAGCTTCTGGGGCAGCAGCGGCTTCAACAGCAGCTGGTGCTTCTTCTTCAGCGGTAGCGCCATTGGCAGCGTCTTTGTTGAGCAATGCGCTGAGTACACGCTGTGCAGGGCTTTGCAACAGGCCAATCACTTCACCAATCAATTCATTCTTCGTCTTGATTTTGGTAAGAGCCGCCAGTTGATTGTCGCCTACATAAATGTCACCGTTGATGAAAGCAGCTTTCAATACGGGCTTTTCGCCTTTAGAAGCAGTGCGGAATGAGCTGATGATAACGGCTGGCTCCTTTGGGTTCTCAGAGAACATGAGGGCAGTTACGTTGTTCAGCGCTTCGTACACACCGGCATACTTTTCAGCATCCAGAGATTCGAGAGCTTTCTTAATCAAGGTGTTTTTTGCCACTTTCATTTCTACCTGCTTGTCGAAGCATACGCGACGCAGCTGGCTAACCTGGGCAACAGTCAGGCTTTCTGTATTGGTTACGTAGAAGTTGTTGTACTGAGCGAACTTGTCTTTCAGTACCTCAATCACGTCGTTCTTTTGTTCTTTAGTCATGTCAATTCGTTTTGAGTGTTTTCTGTACAACACTCCTCTTTGGCCTTCCGCCTTATCGGAGAAGGTTCGGAGGGGCCTTAGTGAATGAACGTTTTAGTATCAACAGGAATGCCGGGGCTCATAGAGCTGGCTAGGCTAATGCCTTTCAGGTAAGTTCCTTTGGCAGTAGAAGGCTTCAACTTAATGAGGGCGTTAATCAGTTCGTTGGTGTTTTCTGTAATCTTTTCAGGAGAGAAAGACACACGACCGATAGAGGCGTGAATGATACCAGCTTTGTCCACCTTGAAGGCAATTTTACCACCTTTCAGATCATTTACGGCACCAGCTACATCGTTGGTTACAGTACCTGTCTTAGGGTTTGGCATCAGGTTACGAGGGCCGAGAATTTTACCCAGCTTACCAATTTTAGGCATTACTGAAGGCGTGGCCACAATAACGTCGATATCGGTCCAGCCACCTTCAATTTTCTGAATGAACTCATCCAGACCAACATGGTCGGCACCAGCGCCTTTAGCTTCTGCTTCCTTATCGGGAGTGCAAAGCACCAGTACACGCTTGGTTTTACCAGTACCATGAGGCAGGCTTACAGTACCACGGATAGCCTGATCGGCTTTCTTGGGATCTACACCCAAACGAACGTGCAGGTCAACAGAACTGTCGAACTTGGTACAGTTAATTTCTTTTACCAGTGCAGCGGCTTCGCTCAGGCTGTAAATTTTATTTTTCTCAACCTTGGCTTCCGCCACTTTTCTTTTCTTAGTCAATTTCATGATTCAAATCTTTTGAGGTTGATGAAAATTAATTTTCCCAGGGAGCTTTACCTTCCACATTCAAACCCATGCTGCGGGCAGTACCGGCTACCATTTTCATGGCGCTTTCGATAGTGAAGCAGTTCAGGTCAGGCATTTTGTCTTTGGCAATTGCCTCCACTTGTTCCCAGGTTACCTTACCAGACTTTACACGGTTGCTTTCCTTAGATCCTTTCTGAATCTTGGCAGCTTCCATCAGTTGGATAGATGCAGGGGCAGTCTTAATTACAAAATCAAAAGATTTGTCGTTGTAAACAGTAATCAACACGGGCAGCACCTTACCCATTTTATCTTGGGTACGGGCGTTGAATTGCTTACAAAATTCCATGATGTTCAGACCCTTTGAACCAAGGGCCGGGCCGATTGGCGGCGCAGGGTTGGCTTGTCCTCCTTTGCACTGGAGCTTCACATAGCCGGTGATTTCTTTAGCCATTCTAAAAACGTTTTTGGTGATAGCGTATCAGCGTTATTGCCAATACTCCCAAATTCAAGATCCGCCGAAGCTTGCACTACAGACGGATGACAAAGAACTTTTTGGGGCCGCAAAAGTAGGCATCCTGTACTTTATGAACAACTAATTCACCAAAAAAACTTTGGCAGCTAATAGAAGTGTCAAAATTAGCTATACAATGTATCCATTCCCCGTATCCTTCTTTTAAAGCTAAATAGCAACCCAACCTGATATAGGTCATGCGGCTACAATGGCGAAGGCGCTAACTTTATTACAGCAAGCAATACCAATCATTTCAACCCTTTGTTATGAACAAGATTATCGCCCCTGTCGATTTTTCTGATGTGTCTATTAATGCTGTTCAGTATGCAGCACAACTTGCAGCAGCCCTCAATAAAACATTGGTAATCACACATGTAGTACAATTACCCGTAGTGTATGGCGATGTGCCAATGCCCGTGGGAGAATATGAATCGCTGGTGGAGGAAGCCAAAGAAAAAATGGACGATTTGGTAAAGGCTCTGGAACAAACCACCCAAGGCCAGGCCATAATTCATACCGAAGTAAAAGTGGGTAGCCCGGTTTACGAATTAGTCCATAATTGCAAACCCGATCAGGTGTACTGCATTGTGATGGGCACACACGGAGCCGGCAGTGTTGAACGCTTCTTTTTGGGCTCCACTACCCAAAGTGTAATTGCCGAATCGAAGTGTCCGGTGCTGGTAATTCCACAACATTTTGCTTTCCGTAAGCCTTTTAAAGTGGGTTTTGCCAGCGATTTGAAGCAAGTAGTAAAGTGTACGCCAGCCAAGAAAATACTAGAAGTACTGCGGCAATGGAATGCCAGCCTCGAAATATTACATGTAGACCCCGACTATGCCGAATTTGAACCTTCGGTGATGGAAGAAGGCCTGCTGCTGGAAACCCTGTTTGAAGAAATTAAGCCCAAATTCCAGTTTTTGCACAGCGGCTATATTGAAGAAAGCATATTGAACTATGCCGCCGACAATGAACTGGACATGCTGATTGTAACGCCAAAATCGCATTCATTTCTGGCCTCGCTGTTTATGCACCAGCACACCGGCGACTTTGTACGGCAAGCTACCGTACCGGTGCTTATTCTCAAAAATGATTAATCGTTTGTTTATAATGTTTGGTAAAACCCGATCATCGCTTGGTCGGGTTTTATTTTTTGAGAGCCGATGCCCAGGCTATTTGCAACCATCCAACAATAAAAGCAATACCACCAACCGGTGTAATGGCTCCCAGCCAGCTCAGGTTCATACGTGTTATATGGCTCAGGGTCATGATATACAATGAACCCGAAAACAGCCCGATACCGAGGTAAAAAGCAATGATGGCGTTATCAATGCGTTTGTTGGGTTTCATTCGGTTGTAAATGCCTGCTACTATAAGTGCCAGCGCATGATACATATGATATTGCACTCCGGTTTGAAAGGTAGCCAGTTGCGGCTCTTCCAGTCTTTGCTTTAACACGTGTGCTCCAAAAGCGCCAAAAGCTACAGCCAATGCAGCCAGCACAGCTCCCCAAAATACCGTCTTAGTTATCATGATGTTTGGTTATTTTCCATGTGTTTCCATTGTTGCTCAATTGCTGCACTCAGGGCTGGCAAATCGAGCACCAAATCTGTAATAATAATTTGCGCCTGCTGGTACCAGGGCATTCGCTTTTCCATCAAAGTAGTTACAATATTATATGCATCTTCTTTGCTGGCAGCATTGGCAATAAGTGGCCGTTTGTGTTTTACCCGCCAAATTCGTTCTGTTATTTCCGCAGCAGGCGGGTGTAGCCACACTACTACCCCATGCTGTTTCATCCAAGCCATGTTGTCGAAAAAACAAGGAGTGCCACCACCGCAAGAGAGCAGCAAATTTGTTTGCTGGCCGGCAAGTCGCAGCTGGCGGGCTTCGAGCTCCCGGAAGTACAGCTCGCCATGTTGGTCAAAAACAGCTGGAATAGATTGACCGGCTGCAGCTACAATTTCATCATCTAAATCCTGAAAGCGCAGCGACATGGCTTCAGCCAATAACTTACCCCACACTGTTTTTCCAGCGCCCATCATTCCTATGAAAAAAACAATACGGTTCATGTAAATATGCAGGGTTACAGAGCGGCATCATGCCTGATGCAGCACAAACATACGTACTGTGGACATTGCTGCATTTCGAAGCGAAAAGAATATAATGCAGCGGTTACGCTTTTCAGGAATGCAAACAAGAATCTGGGAGTATTCATTAAGTTATGAACTGATTGTCAATACACTTTTATTTCTAAAATAATTAAAGAACTACTTTTGAAACTTCTTTAAAAACTACTTTCAGTACCAGCAACCGGCACTGCAAACCATATAGCTATATGAACAAAATTCGCAAAATTCCATTGGCGCAATTGGGCTACGATTTTATTGAACCCGCCTACTTGCCCGAGGATCAGGATGAATACTACCTGCGCAATTTGCAAAACAGGAGCGGCATCAATTACCGCCAGCTGAGTGCCTACGAAATAGAAGTATTGGTGCGCAACCGCAACACTTGCGACAACTGGAACAACTTTCTGGTGAGTGATGCCTTCAACCCTGAACTGGTTAAAAACTGTAAGTTTTACGGGCTTGTACGCATTGGCAAACTGGAACCCTATTTTCTGGAATACAGCCAGCTGAAAATTGCCGTAGGCCTTTACAACAGCACCATCATCAGTTGCGATTTTGGCGACAATGTAGTGATAGATAATGTGAACTACCTGAGCCATTATATTATTGGCAGCGAAGTGATTATTGTAAACGTAAATGAATTGATGACAACACCGCATGCCAAGTTTGGCAATGGTGTGCTAAAGGATGGAGAAAGTGAGTCGGTACGGATATGGATGGAACTTTGTAATGAAAATGCAGGCCGCAAAGTACTCCCCTTCAACGGTATGCAGGCAGGCGACGCATGGATGTGGAGCAAGTACCGTAACGACCATGTATTGCTGCAAAAATTTCAAGAGTTTACCGAAAAAAGATTCGATACCAAACGGGGCTACTATGGCAAAATTGGCGACCGTACGGTCATTAAAAACTGTGCCATCATTAAAGATGTTTGGGTAGGCAGCGATGCCTATTTGAAAGGTGCCAACAAACTCAAAAACCTCACCATCAACTCTCAGGAAAATGCAGCATCACAAATAGGTGAAGGCTGCGAATTGGTGAATGGCATTGTTGGTTTTGGATGCCGTATTTTTTATGGTGTAAAAGCCGTTCGCTTCGTTTTATCCAATCACTCACAGTTAAAATACGGCGCCCGGCTTATCAATTCATTTTTAGGTCCCAACTCCACCATCAGCTGCTGCGAAGTGCTGAACTCACTTATTTTTCCGGCACATGAGCAACACCACAACAACAGCTTTTTGTGTGCAGCCACCGTTATGGGCCAAAGCAATATGGCTGCAGGTGCCACCATTGGCAGCAACCACAACAGTCGTAGCCCCGATGGTGAAATGCAGGCAGGTCGTGGCTTTTGGCCTGGCTTGTGTGTAAGCCTGAAACACAACAGTCGCTTTGCCAGCTTCACCATGATAGCAAAAGGCGACTACCAGTTTGAACTGGATATTCCCCTGCCCTTTTCACTTATCAGCCAAAATACCGCAACCGATTCATTGCAAATAATGCCGGCCTATTGGTTCATGCACAATATGTATGCCCTGGCCCGCAATGCCTGGAAATACACAGACCGTGATAAGCGCATCGATAAAACCCAACACCTCGAGTTCGATTATCTGGCACCCGATACCATCAATGAAATGTTTACAGCCATTGCATTATTAGAGCAATGGACTGGTGCTGCCTGGTATGCCCAAAAAGGCACTGCAGCAGATGAAAAGCAACAGCAACGTAAAGGTGCACAACTATTACACAACAACGATCCGATTCTTAACGAACTTCGTATTGAAGCCACCGGACTGGAAAATAGCAAGCGAAAAGTAATCATCCTCAAAGCCGCACAAGCATGGCAGCAATACCGCCAAATGATACGGTTGTATGGTATTACCCAAATGATTGATGCAGTTGAGCAAGCCGGCACATTTAGAAAAGCTGCCAACCAATGGAAGGGTAAATTGAAGCGCACCCATGTAATAAACGTGGGTGGACAACTGATACCAGAACAAGAGATGGCACTACTCATTCAACGCATTCACAAAGGCACGGTAGCCGGATGGAACGAGGTACATGCTTTTTATGCCACTCAAAAAGCTTTGTATCCTTCTTTCAAGTTGCAGCATGCACTGGCCAGTTTTGAAGCTGTGGCCGGCATGAAAATAATAGACCTGAAAGAAGCAGATTTCAAACTGCTGGTGCAAGAATACCTGCAGATAAAAGCTGACTTGTGTAAACGCATTGAAACCAGCCGTGCCAAAGATTATAGCAATTCATTCAGGAAAATGATGTACAACAATGAGGCAGAAATGAACGAAGTGATTGGTAAGCTGGAAGACAATGCCTTCATTTTACAGGAGAAAAAGGGATTGGCTGCCGAAAAAAGGCGGCTAAAACCCTGGTTATCGTAAGATACCCACGTGTATTGGGGAGATGCCAGGGAAGCCTATTTTTGCAGTTGTCACTTAAATATTGCTGTATGCTAAAGGTTGGTGTTTTTGGAGTAGGTCATTTGGGCAAGTTTCATTTGAACAACTGGAAAGAAATAGAGGGCGTTGAACTGGTAGGGTTTTATGATCCTAATGAGGAAATAGCAGCTGCTGTAATCAGTCAGTACGGTTTGCAGCGATATACAAATGCAGAAGCACTAATGGATGCTGTTGATGCTGTAGACATTGTGGCGCCTACCAATTTCCACTACGACCTTTGTACCAAAGCACTCCGCCGGCAAAAGCACATTTTTGTAGAAAAGCCCCTGGCAGCTACCATAGATGAAGCGAGAGAAATAGTAAAGCTGGTAAAAGAAGCCAAAGTAAAACTGCAGGTAGGCCACGTAGAACGCTTCAACCCCGCCTACCAGGCTGCCCGCCGGTACACCACTCAACCCATGTTTATTGAAGTGCATCGCCTGGCACAGTTCAACCCACGGGGTACAGAAGTAAGTGTGATTCTCGACCTCATGATTCACGACCTCGACATTGTGTTGAGTTTGGTAAAAAGCCCTGTCAAAAATATTTACGCCAGCGGCGTGGCGGTTATGACAGACACACCGGACATTGCCAACGTACGTATTGAATTCAACAACGGCTGTGTGGCCAACCTTACCAGCAGCCGCATCAGCATGAAGAAAATGCGGAAGATTCGATTGTTTCAGAAAGATGCATACATCGGTATCGACTTTTTGGCCCGCAAAGCAGAAATCATCAAGATTAAACAAGACAGCGACGAGAATGCTTTTTCTTTTGATTTGGAAACGCCCAAGGGAAAGAAAACCATTGCCATTGCCAATCCTCCTATCGAAGAAAACAATCCCATCAAACAGGAGTTGGAAGCATTCCGCGACGCCATTATTAACAATACAGCAACGCCTGTTTCAGAAGTGGATGGATTTCTGGCTATGGAAGTGGCGCAGCAAATTCTCGATAGCATTTCTAACACGACTGTCTTCGAAGGATAAGCAGTCATGCCGTTTCACAAACCCATATCGGTTGCATGGTATGTATTTTCCGACTGGCTTTTTTCGCTGGTGGCATGGGTATCCTTTTACATCATCCGCCGATTCTATCTGTTTCACCGGCTGGATGTAGAAGGCTTGGCCAATGAGTCCACTTTTTGGTTGGGCATGGCATTCATCCCACTAGGTTGGTTGATTTTATTTGGCGTTACCGGCAGTTATCAAAAAAGTTTGTACGAACGGTCAAGACTCAATGAACTCACCGGAACTGCCATTACCAGCATTGTGGGCGTGTTGATTGTTTTCTTCATTTTTTTGCTGGACGATTTGCAACAACTCTTCGATCTCTCCTACTACTACAAAGGTTTTGTTGCTTTGCTCACCTTTCAATTTGCATTGGTTTTCACAGGTAGAGCCATGATTCTTACAAAAGCAAAAAAACAAATCAAAAATGGTGCAGCCGGCTTTAACGTACTATTGATTGGTGCAGGCGAACTGATAAAAGCAAACTACCAACACATACCCCGACTGGAAAATACCATTGGCTGGAAATTGAAAGGCTACATATTGCCCGAAGGACAAAAGCCATTACGTCAGTTTACACCTGCATTTTTGGGCTACACTGCTGCATTAGAAGAAGTGATAGAAAAGGAAGACATCGAAAAAATCATTTTGGCATTTGGTAAAAATGATACCGACCTCACCAAATCGGTACTCGACAGACTGGCAGGAAAAGATGTAGAAATTGTAATTATTCCTCAAGTCATTGATATCTTAACCGGTGCCGCCAAAACCAGCAATTTATCTTCAGGGCCTTTCGTGAGCATACACACAGGCCTGATAGCCGACTGGCAGCAAAACATCAAGCGCATTCTTGATGTAACCATTGCGCTGCTGGCCAGCATAGGCCTGAGTCCGTTATTTCTTTTTGTAGCGCTGAGGGTGAAACTATCTTCACCCGGCCCTGTCATTTACAAGCAGGAAAGAATTGGCTACAAAGGCAAACCGTTTTTCATTTACAAATTCCGTTCTATGTATGCCGATGCCGAGGCCAATGGTCCGGCACTCTCTTACGATTTCGATCCCCGCATTACCCGATGGGGCCGCATCATGCGTAAGTGGCGCCTCGATGAACTGCCCCAACTCTGGAACATTTTGAAAGGAGAAATGAGCCTCGTTGGCCCAAGACCCGAACGCCGTTTTTATGCCGAGCAAATCACTGCCCGTGAGCCGGCCTATAAATACATCACCCGTGTAAAACCCGGCCTTACCAGCTGGGGCATGGTACAGTTTGGGTATGCTACATCGGTAGACGATATGGTGGAGCGAATGAAGTATGATCTCATTTACCTGGAAAACATATCACTGCTGCTCGATTTCAAAATCATGATCCATACTTTCCGGATTATACTTACCGGAAAAGGAAAGTAACGCTACTGTATTTACGCTATCGCTTCAAGCTACAATTACCAACTGATGAAAGTACAATTTACCACTTCGAACCTGCCATTTAAATATCCGTTTACCATTTCGAAAGGTACCAAAACACATCAGCCGGCATTGATTGTGCAGCTGGAGCATGTAGGTTACCGCGGCATTGGCGAAGCGCCTGCCATTGCTTACTACAACATACCTGTAGATAAGATGATTGCAGACCTGACGGCGAAAAAAATGTTTGTAGAAAAGTTCGCATTCACCGAGCCAGACCGGTACTGGCATTACCTGCATCACTTGTTTCCGCAAAATGGTTTTTTGGTATGTGCACTGGATATTGCCGCATGGGATATGTATGGCAAAATGAAACGCCAGCCACTGTATAAATTCTGGACGAAGGAAGTAACCAAAATGCCCCTCACCGATTACACCATTGGCATTGACAGCATAGAAAAAATGGTGGAGAAAATGCAGGAGAAACCATGGCCTGTGTACAAAATAAAACTCGGTACTGATAACGACATTGCCATTATGGAAGCGCTGCGCAAACACACCGATGCCAAATTTCGCATTGATGCAAACGCAGGCTGGACGGTGGATGAAGCCATGGAAAAAATTAATGTATTTAAAGACCTGGATGTTGAGTTTATAGAACAACCACTGGCCAAAGATGACTGGGAAGGCATGAAGCGTTTGTACAATGAAAGTCCGCTCCCACTGTTTGCCGACGAAGCTTGTGTATTTGAAAAAGATGTGGCCCTGTGCGAAGGCCATTTTCATGGCATCAATATCAAGCTCACCAAATGCACAGGTATAACGCCAGCCCTCCGCATGATTGCTGATGCCCGCAACCGCAACATGCAAGTGATGGTGGGCAGCATGAATGAATGCAGCATTGGCTCGGCTGCCATTGTACACCTGATGCCGCTGGTAGACTATGTAGATGTAGATGGCCCGCTGCTGCTGGCAGAAGATTTGGCCACTGGTTTGGAGTACAATTTTGGTGAAGTAGCCCTGCCGCAAAATCCGGGATTAGGCATAACTTCCCATTTGTTCCAATAACTACACATGCAACCAACCTTACGGAAAGCCATGCTGTTGCTCACAACTTTGTTGTGCGTTACACACTACTTATTTGCCCAACCCAAAAATCATGGCATTGGTTTAACCCTCAGTGGCGGCGGTGCCAAAGGCCTTGCCCATATTGGCATACTGAAAGCCATTGATTCTGCAGGCCTCAATATTGATTATCTCACTGGCACCAGCATGGGCAGTATTGTGGGCGGTTTGTACGCCGCAGGGTATAGTGCAGATTCCATTGAAAAAATTGCCCGCTCCATTCATTGGGAGGATTTGCTGAGCAACAGCATTCCCATGAACCTCTACACCATGGAGGAAAAAAGTGAGTTTGGTAAATACGCCATTGAAATGCCATTTACCAAAGGCAGTATTGGCCTGCCTTCTGGCTTTTTAGAAAGCCAGGAACTATGGCTCACATTAGAAAAATATTTCTTCCCTGTTGCTGCCACACATGATTTCAAAAAGCTAAGCATTCCATTTACCTGCGTAGCTGTTGATTTATTGAGCACCGAACCAGTTGCGCATACTTCTGGCAGCATTGTCAATGCCATTCGTAGCAGCATGGCCATACCCGGCGCCTTTTCTCCGGTTGATATTAAAGGGCGTCGGTATGTGGATGGTGGTATCATTCGCAACCTGCCGGTGCAGGAATGTATCAACCTGGGTGCGAAGTACATGATTGGTGTATCGGTGAGTGCACCGGTACAAAGCCTTGATGAATTGAATAGTGCCGTGCAGGTGTTGTCGCAGGTGATGTTTTTGAACGAGGCGAAAGATAGCAGAGAGCAGGCACAACTGTGTCAGTCGTTTATAAGTGTACCCATGGGCACGTACAACTCCGCCAGTTTTAGCAGTGCTGAAGACATCATTGAACTGGGCATTACAGAAGGCAGAAAATATTATCCTTTGTTCAAGCATTTGGCAGACTCACTCAAAGCAATTGATGCAAACTATTCGTTTCGGAAAAACAGATTGCCTAATGTATCCGCTTACAAAATTGCTGCCGTAAAAGTGGAAGGTTTGGGCAAGCATGCTGTAGAAACATTCTTGCGGCAAATTGAAGGGAGAAATGAGCAAAGCATCAATTACAGCAAATTGCAAAACAATACCAGAGATGCATTTGCCTACCGCATGTACAAAAGCATTGTGTATGATGTGGAGCCAACCAAAGACAGTAGTTATGTACTGCAATACAAAGTAAAACCGGAAAGCTCCACCATGCTGAAAGTAGGCTTGAGTGAAAACAGTTTTACCCGCTTTGCAGTCAACCTCAACCTTACCACCCGCAATCAGTTGTTGCCTTCCAGCCGAACGATGGTATCGCTCAATATTGGCGATAATTTCAGGGGCTTGTTTGAGCACCTGCAAATGTTTGGATACCGCCAGCCGTGGTCCAACAGGCTGCAGGTGTACACAGAGTTCCAAGACTTGCCAGCATACAATGATTTGCGCCGCATTGGACTGTACAAATACAAGTACGTGAGTATTGATGATCGTTTTCAGTTGTCAGCGAAACGCAAGTCGGCCGGTGGTTTTGGCATGCAATGGGAAAGCATTGTAGCCAAACCACAAATTGAAACCGGTACTTATTTCGACGGCCGCAACAACTATTTTCAGGCCTATGCTTTTTGGCAATACAACAACCTGATTAAACCATTGTATGCGGATAAAGGAACGATTGCAGAATTCAAACTGGGATATGTATTTGCATTGCAACCCCGCATCAAAGTATTCAACAACGGACAATTGATTGGTGATGTAAATCCATCGTTGTTTACTTACGGCAACTACCCCAGACTGACAGCCAACCTACAGAGTACGGCACAAATGAGCAAGCGTTGGAGCTGGGTAACCAAAATGCAGGCAGGCGTCAACTTTAGTAAGAATATTTCGCTGCTGAATGAGTTTGTTGCTGGTGGCATCACAAACACCATGCGCAATCAAATTCAGTTTGCCGGGTTGAGAGAAGGCGAGTTAGATTCTGAGAGTTTGGTGGCTGTACACACCGGCCCCCGGGTACGGCCATTTGGTAGTTTTTACCTGAGTATGAATGGTGCCATTGCACATTATGATTTTGTACAAAAAACATCGCAAACAGTAAAAGCCGGATGGCTCTATGGCACCGCCATTACTGCAGCGTACCTTACACCCATTGGCCCTGCAGAACTGAGTGTGATGGCTTCTTCCAAATCTGAAGGACTGCGGTTGTATTTCAACTTTGGTTTTCCATTTAAGTAAATAAAAAAGCTTTGGCAATAGCATACAAATGTCCTGGCAAAGTGAGACGGATTTGAAAGACAGCGTATGATTGAATTGAATGTATCGTGTGCCACGAACCAAGACGGAGATGGTGGTGGGCATTAAGCGGCTAAACAATATGCGCCACTACTAGCACCACCAAATGGTTAGGTTACAAGTGATAACACCCGCAACGCGGCTCCGAGAGGAACACCAACAAAGGCAAGATGTACATTGGCAGAGACAGTATAAATAGAACCCTATTTTGAACGAGGGCTATCAAGAAATTCACTTGTAGGAACGATACCTTTCAAGATTGGCATTGGGCCATAAACTCTAAATTGAGCGACTTTGCCAGAACTTGCCGGTGGTAAGAAATAAAACCTTATGGAATCAATTTTAAATAACTCTAGTGAATCTACATTATATAGCTGTTTATCAGGATAGAATGTCACAACAGATCCAGGTTCTCCATGTATCAATTCATTGTAAGTTTTTAAGTCCAGTTCATTTACATCTCCTTTCAATCTGACAGCTCTCGCCAAATCGCTAAATGCCATCGATTGATAATCCTTTGTAGTGTTCTTAAAAAAATATTCTGGCATAATTTCAGATAAAGAATCATATTTCCTTTCAAAAGATAATCGAAAGGCATCTTTTACTACTTGTTCAAGTTGCACCTTGTTGTCATGCTTCTTAAAGCATACATTAAATTGAAAAAAAAGAAAAACCATTACAACATACTTCATAAAATAAATTTTAATCCTTCGATTTTAAGTCTACAGCCATCGGTTCATATTTTTTTGAATCCCCTCCCATCTCAGTATACCCAACTGGCGCAAGTGTTCAGCGCAGCAGGCCACTTGTGCCGCTCTAATTATGCCAGATTGTATCGGGATTTTCATTCATCAGCCATTTCAACTTTGTATGCGACCAAGTCACTTCATCAAGGTATCTTTTTTGGGTTCGTATGCCACGAACCAATGCGGAGAATATCAGGCACCTACTGTAAATGACTATTAAAATATTCTTCAAGGTTCAAAGATGTTAATGTTACTGTTTTAATAAAAACACATTCATCTGAATATTCAAAATGTAAGGAATATCCTTCAAAATAATATTTTTCCCAAAAAGGGATATATCCTATGTATAGAGCCTTATGGCCACCGCCGCTTTTTACAGGAGGGCCAAAAATGTCATGGATTTCATCTCGGCCAAATGAAAATTTTATATTAAATGGCAAATTCCCTGCGAACATCTGATAGTTTTTATTTTCACCTGAAAAAAGATGAATAGAAGTTACTACCATTGAATTTGATAGAACAATTTCAATTCCTTGAGCTTTATTTGTCAGATAAAAAACATCTTCACCTTTCATCATGCTTTGATTCTCAAAATATCTTTTAAAAATTGATTCTTCTGAGATGTTTTCTAACTTTTGGTCAATCCAGCTGATTATTATTTTAATCATTTATTAAGGTTTCTTTTGGGGAAGAAATTGTTGAGACAATGTTTGTTGTGCAGCCTTTATATCAGCTTCACTATATCCAGCCTTTAATAAACTAGGTATTAAAGCCTGTATATCTTTCTGTACCGCTTCTAATAAGTTAGCAGCATCCCTTCTGGCGCAAGTGTTCTGCGCAGCAGGCCACTTGTGCCGCTCTAATGTTGCCCGATAGAATCGAGATTTTCATTCATCTGCCATGTCAACTTTGTATGCGACCAAATCACTTCACTAAGGTGTCTTTTTTGGGTTCGTGTGCCACAAACCAAGGCGGAGAAGAAATTGCATACGCTAAAAATCTTTTTGCTTGAAGAAATAACCAATACAATTTTTTTCAATGTAACTATTAACTCTAGCTGCAAACTTCAATGCCGCATCAATTTCAGATGAATCGTACTGTAATCCTTGAAAT
>JADLHL010000031.1 GCA_020848815.1 Chitinophagaceae bacterium
CAATAAACAGCACTGCTACATCATTGGCCGGGTCGTGTGGTGCATACAAAATGCTGCCACTCATCATATCATGACCGCGGGGCTCAAACATGAGTCCTTGCCGGATCCAATCATACTCCTGCATAAAGTGCTGGCGCTTTTCACTCATATTGGCACCCTGCAACACAGGCCCGCCTGCTTTTACCAACCGCACCGGATTGCCACAGGTATGTGCATCTACACAATGAAATACAGACTTAGGCATACTTATTTTCAATTGCTTTTCAGAACATTAAAATGGATACACGATTTTAAATTAGCCAATGCACGTAACAGTCTCAGAGCATGAACGACTACTTCAATGCATGATCGTTACATTAAGCAATCGCATCTTTCGACAACTGTCCATTAATGCTGCGCAGCAGCTGCAATGGATTGGCATTTTGCAGTTCGGCAGGCAGCCAATGGTCGGGCCAGCTTTGATAGGCAATAGGACGTGCAAAACGCTTGATAGCATCTGCGCCTACAGAAGTAAATCGACTATCAGTAGTTGCAGGAAACGGTCCGCCATGATGCATAGCGTGGCAAACTTCTACACCCGTTGGTACCCCATTCAAAATAAAGCGGCCACATTTTTCTGCAATGGCATCCAGCAAAGCGGTATGCGATTGCAAATCATTTTCCGTACCCATAACGGTAGAAGTCAATTGTCCTTCCATAGCATGTGCGACAGCCATGAGTTCCTTTTCATCAGCACACTGCACCAGCAAACTAAACGGACCAAACACTTCCTGATGCAACAACGGATTGTGTAAAAATGTAGCGGCATCTACAGTGGCAATAGTGGCCACAGCCTGCGCATCATCGGCACTTTCCAAACCCGCTGCCAATAGCGTAATGCCTTGCTGCGCCAGTGCTGCAGCCCTTTTAGCCACGTAGGCTTTTTGTATGCCTGCATGCAGCATGTTGCCCGCAGGAATAGCCGCAACAGCCGTAGCCAGCGCCGTTGCAAAATTGACTAACGCACTTCCCTTTATGCCCACCAGTATACCAGGGTTGGTACAAAATTGTCCAACGCCTAACGTAATAGAACCGGCATATGCATTGGCAATACCCACAGCATCTTCGGCCAGTTTTTCGGGTAGCAAATACACCGGATTGACACTGCCCATTTCGGCAAACACCGGAATGGGTTCTTTGCGTTGATTGGCCAAATCGAACAGGGCTTTGCCACCGGCAAACGAACCCGTAAAGCCTACAGCCTTGGTGCGTGGATGCAACACCAACGCCTGCCCCACTTCGAATGAGGCGCCATGCACATGTGTAAACACTGCGGCAGGCAAACCACATGCAGCCACAGCCGCATGTATCATGTCGGCTACCAATTGACTGGTTTGCGGATGCGCCGGATGTGCTTTTACTATCACCGGGCAACCAGCAGCCAATGCTGTTGCTGTATCACCACCAGCAGTCGAGTATGCAAAAGGGAAATTGCTGGAACCAAACACCACTACAGGACCAATGCCCACCAGCATTTTACGGATGTCTGGTTTCGCAGGTACTTTTTCCGCATTGGCCGTGTCAATTCTTGCTTCGAGCCAATCTCCCTGCACCGTTGCATCGGCATAGCTACGCAATTGAAAGATGGTCCGGCCCCTTTCACCACGCAGTCTGGCTTCGGGCAAATGCGTTTCGGCCATGGCGGTGTGTATCAACGCATCGCCGCTGTTTTCCAGTGTATCGGCAATGGCATACATCAATGCTGCCCGCTGCTGTAGCGGCACTTTTCTAAACGCAACAGAAGCCGTGTAAGCGGCTTCCATTAAGGCATGAATCTGTTGTATTGTTGAATCTATATACATCTTAAAATTTAATTTTTTGGGAATGTACGTCTGGAATGATTAAGCTTAATGGGAAACATAATATTGATTTATACAGAAACGAATGACACAAGACCAATCTTGTTTTCACTACAATTGCTTAATACCCTCTCATGATTTGTAGCAAATTATTCAATCAAAAAGTCAAATAAATATTGAGCGTCATAGTCAACACCAAATCGTTCCAGCATCTCCACATATTCTTCCTTAAAAGTTTTCTTTTTATGATGTTGCTTTTGCTGCAGTACATAATTCACCAGATCATTCAATTGAGATCTGCTATATGAAAAAGCGCCATATCCTTCCTGCCACGCAAATTTTCCAACACAATAGTTTTGCTTATCGATCCAGTTACTAGTTGCTCGTTTAATGTCCTTAACCGTATCAGCAATTGCAATCGATGGCTTTAAGCCATACACAATATGAATGTGGTCGGGCATGCCATTGATAGCAATTAATTTGTGTCCGTCATTTTGAATAACCGCTGTGATGTATTTGTACAAATCTTCCTCCCAAGTAGAATGAATTAAATGCTGTCGCCCTTTTACAGCGAAGACCAAATGGATGTACAATTGTGTGTATGTGTTTGCCATGATTCTAATGTATAATTAAATAGCTGTCGATAAAGGTTGCTCCTACCGGAGCAATTGTCGATAATAATTCAAATGTGATACAATCAGGTTGCTCCTACGGAGCACTTCGGAAATCATGAACTATTTTACATTTTCCAGATTTTTTATGCGGGCTCCGTGCAGTTTACTTTTCAGCAATACCATTCCGAAAAGTAAAAAGGTGAAGCATATTAGTAGCCGCCCCTTATGGGACTATCAACCCATCATTCAGTTGCGCCGCAATATCAAACTGCTCATAGTACATGTTACCACTAATATTTTCAAATATCAAACCTAACTTACTACATCAATCATTCTTGCCTTGCTCCATAGGAGCAAACTCTTTGTAGAATAATCGAACCATCTTCAATTTGCTCAATATTATCAAAATGCTTGTTATAAATTATCCATAAGACCTTTCACCTTTGCCGTACGACATCATTTCATTTAGGATCATGATATGCTCCGTAGGAGCAACCTTTTTGTAGCAGAAAGAACAAGCCAACCATTTGCTCCAGCGGAGCAACCTTTTCACAATGTCATCATATCGCTATCGACAAATAATCGGGCAACGTTGGACGCACTGCCAGGGCTTTGTCGATCACCGATTCAATACGCTGACGCTCCTCACCTACGAGTGTAAGGCGGGGTGCACGTACATACTCGCTGCCAATGCCCACTTTGGCTTCGCACAGCTTGATGTATTGCACCAGCTTGGCATGAATATCGAGCTCCAGCAATGGCATAAACCAACGATAAATAGCCGCCGCTTCTGCAATGCGCCCAGCCTTAACCAACCTGTAAATGCATACCGTTTCGGCAGGGAAGGCACAGACGAGGCCAGCCACCCAGCCATGTGCTCCCATCACCAGTTCTTCCATGGCGAGGGTATCCACACCACACAATATTTTCAGGTCGTTGCCAAAACGATTGATGAGTCTTGTGACATTGGTAATATCACGGGTTGATTCTTTAACCGCCTGAATGTTTTTGTGTTGCAGCAACGTATCAAACATTTCAGGCGTACAGTCAATTTTATAATCAACGGGGTTGTTGTAAATCAAAATGGGAAGGCTGGTATTGCTAGCCACCGAAGTAAAATGAAACAGGGTTTCGCGGTCATCGCTTTTGTACCGCATGGGCGGCAACAGCATCAGACCATCTGCGCCCCATTTTTCGGCCAGTTGCGCCTGACGAATGGCTTCGCTGGTGCTGCCTTCAGCCACATTCAGCAATACTGGAATTTTACTACCAAAACCTTTCAGTGTCTCTTTTACCAGCACTTCTTTTTCTGCTTCGGTCAGGGTACTGGCTTCGCCCAATGAGCCACCAATGATGATGCCATCTACACCGGAACTTACTTGCACATCAATATTGTGCAGGTACAAATCCATATCCAGTTGATCATCGTCAGTAAACTTGGTTGTAATAGCGGGATAAACACCGTTCCATTGGGGTTGCATAGCAAAATGAATTTTAAAAGATGATACACAAAACTATTCCGGATAACATCGCGGCAGTTTGCATCACTTGGTCAATCATTTACCGATATTAACCAGTTTTAGCAATCATTGCATACTTTACGTTTATATTGGTGAAATGAAGATTATCCCGTTTACCATACCAATGCCCGATAGCAGCAGCATTCATGTGCAGCACGAAGCGTTGCCGGCATTTTATCCGCACTTACACCGGCACAAAGAATGGCAAATCACCGCCATCCTGAAAGGAACAGGAACACTCCTCGCAGGCAATGTGCTCATTCCGTTTGAACCCGGACAGTTGTTTGTATTTGGTGCCCAGCTACCGCATGTATTTAAAAGCGACCTGCACAACAACAAAACCAAACGCAAACAGATTTACGCAGAAGCGTACAGCGTATTCTTTAGTACCGATGCCGGGCTGCAATCGCTACTGGCACTACCTGAAATGCGCAGCATCGACAAATGGTTGAACAAATACCAGGCGGGCTGTTGCATACAGGGAAAACAAACTGTTGCTCTCACCGAACTATTGCAACAGGTAGTAAAAGAGGAAGGAGCCAAACGCCTCAGCAGCCTCATCGCATTGCTGCATGGATTAACCACTGCCAAATCACCCTTGGCTTTTGGCGGCAGCCAGCGGGTGCTGAGCGATGCTGCGGGACAGCGCATCAACAACGTGATACAATACACCCTGCAGCATTATACCGGGCACATTGCCATTGCAGATGTGGCCCGTACCATTCACATGACCCCGCAGGCTTTTTGCCGGTATTTCAAACAGCATACCCGCAAAACCTACATCAATTTTGTAACGGAGCTGCGCATACAAGAAGCTTGTAAACTACTGCAACAGGCACAAACAGAAAATGTAAGTGCCGTGGCCTGGCAAACGGGCTTCAACAGTGTGCCCAACTTTAATCGGGTGTTTAAAAAAGTAACCGGCACCACCCCGGGCTTGTATGCCGCGAAGTTTAAAACATTTTAGTCCAGTAAGTGAGGCTTACCCTCCACTACTCTTTTATAGGTTGACCAATCAATGGCATTCTCACTTTTGGCAATGATAACCGCAGCAACTGTGTTTCCGATAAAATTGATAATTGCACGACCCTCACTCATAAACCGGTCGACTCCAATCAGCAACGCCAACCCTTCCAGCGGAATCACTTTGAGTGCGGTAAGCGTAGATGCCAATACAATGAAGCCACTGCCGGTAACCCCGGCCGCACCTTTACTGGTAAGCAGTAATATTCCCAACACCGTAAGCTGCTGGCCCAATGACAAGGGAATATTAAACACCTGCGCCAGAAAAATCACACTCATGCTTAGGTAAATGGTGGTACCATCCAAATTGAAACTATACCCGGTTGGAATTACCAATCCAACAACTTCTTTTTCGCAACCTGCTGCCGTAAGTTTTTGCATCACCGATGGCAACACCGCCTCGCTGCTGCTGGCGCCTAATACCACCAATATTTCGGCTTTGATATAACCCAGCAATCGCCACAGATTAATACCGTACCATTTGCACACAGCATACAACAGCACAAATACAAACAAGATACCAGTAATATAAAATGTAGCCAACAACTTGCCCAACAATGCCAAGGAGCCAAACCCAAACTTACCAATGGTATACGCCATTCCGCCAAACGCACCAATGGGGCTGAGTTTCATAATTATTTTGAGCACGTTGAACAATACCTGATTGATTTTTTCAAAACTGTGCAGCAGGCTTTTTCCCTGCTGCCCCATCATAGTAAGCCCGATGGCAAACAGCACACTAAAGAACAAAACCTGTAGCATATCGCCTTTAGCAAACGCTTCGATCATATTCGAAGGAACGATGTGAGCAAAGAACTCGCCCCAATGAATGGCAGCTGCCTGCTCACTGTATTGTTGCACTTTACTACTGGCAGTTGCAGTGTAAGTAATACCAACTCCGGGTTTCACCACATTGGCCACCACCAAACCTATGATAAGAGCAATCGTGGTAATAACTTCAAAATAGATCAACGACTTTACACCAATTCGGCCCACTTGTTTCAAATTGCCCGCACCAGCTATGCCTGATACAATGGTGAAAAAAATGACCGGTGCAATCACCATTTTTATCATGTTGATAAAAGTTTCACTGATGAGCTTGGCAGTTTCATGAAAACCCGGAAACAGCCAGCCAACTACAATGCCTAATACAATACCTATGAGTACTTGTATGTACAGTACCTTCAACAATTTCATCAGTCTTTTTTTTGATTGATTCAATACTTTTCAACTACAATGCGCAAAGCTGTTCAGCTACCTATGCAACAACCATCCAATGCGTTGTGCTGTCTCGATACAGGCACGGCTGTTGTGGTATGGACATTTCCAGAAACCTGCACGGTCTTCATGCATAGGATGACCGCTTTCATCAATGCCCCAGTGCCACTCACCAGGCGAGTCAGATTTTAAATTTTTACAGATAAACAACCAGCTTTTCACCGATTGCTCCAGCATCCGCTCATTGCCCCCCATGCAATAGGCATGCATAAAACCAACCATGGCTTCTGCTTGTGGCCACCAATGTTTCTCCTTGTTCAATACGCCTGTATTCGTGTGCTGTTCATACCACATGCCGCCATCGTCATCCACACCTTTCATTGCAGCTGCAGCCATCGAAACCGATAACGATGCAACCTGTTGCATCAGCTCTTTGTCTGCAGTACAACAGGCAGCTTCGTGCAACAACCATGATGCTTCTATATCATGTCCGTAAGAAATGATATGCGATTGAACCTGCCAATCATCATCAAAAAATAAGTGTTGGGTAAAATGCTGTGGAGAGACTATGTGCTGCTGAAAAAGCTGTAACAAATCAATGATGGCCTGTCGGACCTGCTGATTGCCTGTAGCATGATACAGACTACTATACGCTTCAAGTACGTGCAGATGCGTATTCATAGATTTGCTCACATTGGCATCTTTATCGCTCAGGCGCAAATCGTCTATGGCAGTAAAGTTTCGGGCAAAGGCTTCGATGTAGCCACCTCCTTTCAAATCTTTGCAGTGTTGCTCAATGCAAGCAAAAATATCCATTGCAAAAGCAGTTGCCGCTTCCGATTGAAAAGTACTGGCGTAAGTACTTATCGCATACAAAGCAAACGCCTGCCCATAAGTTTGCTTTCGGTCGTTGAGACATTTCCCTTCGCAATCAACACTCCAGTAAAACCCACCAAATTGCGGATCGAAAAAATAGTGCCGCAGGTATTGATACAAACGATGTGCGGTTGCAGCATCAGACGCTTTCTTGCGAAAGCTATAAGCGGCTGAGTATGTCCACAGTAAACGGCTGTACAACACCAGGCCCCTTACCGCCGCAGGTTCTATAGCGCCGGCATGCGTCATGCGGCCATGAAAAACACCTGCATCATCTTGCATATGTGTGCTCCACCAATCCACAATCTCATCCAGCTCTGCTATGCATTGCTGATGATAGGTATGCAGCAATACCACTTGCAGCGGCGACAAGGGTGGCAGTTGCAGCATGGCTTGTTTAAACGCTTGCATAGAGTGATGCAGCTACAACTGCCTGAGCATTGTTTTTTTGAATGAGCGACAAAATATTAGCTACCGAACCGGCAGACCGAAATGTGTCAGCAGGTGTATGCATCACATAATCCAGCAGTTGATCAATGCTGCTCACAGCCACATGCATGCGGGTGTCAGAGGATGCGTAATAAATCAATACACGGCCATCTTCATCGGCTATCCAACCATTGCTGAACAATACATTGGACACATCACCAATGCGTTCTTCACCTTCCGGCGCCATAAAATATCCGGCAGGTTTGTATATCACTTTGCCAATGTCTGCCAAATCTGTCATAAACAGATACAACACATAACGTAGTCCAGCCGCAGTATTACGTACACCATGTGCCAGGTGCAACCAACCATGTGCTGTTTTAATGGGTGCTGGCCCCAACCCGTTTTTCAACTCATATACCGTATGGTACATTTTTTTATCCAGTAGTAGTTCTTCAGTAATAACCGCCTGTTCCATACTTGTCGCAAATCCAAGTCCGATACCACCACCTCTGCCGGCATCAATAAAGCCATCTTGCGGACGGGTATAAAACACATATTTGCCATCCACAAACTCGGGATGCAATACCACATTGCGTTGCTGTGGAGAAGGCGTAACCAAATCAGGTAAGCGTTCCCATGTTTTTAAATCGGTGGTACGCACAATGCCACACTGCGCTACCGCCGACGACTGATCAGAAGCTGGTACGCCTTTGGCTTTTCTTTCTGTACAAAACAAGCCGTAAATCCAGCCATCTTCATGCTGCACCAATCGTATATCGTAAACGTTCGTATCAGGATCATCCGTTTCAGGAATGACACAGGGTGTATCCCAAAAACGAAATCCCTGAATGCCATCCTCACTTTCTGCTATCGCAAAAAATGATTTTCGGTCGGCTCCTTCTACCCTGGCCATCAATACATATTTGTTTTGCCACTTCATGGCACCGGCATTGAGCACTGCATTCACAGCAATGCGTTCCATCAAATAAGGATTGTCTTCCGGATTCAAATCATATCGCCACTCCAGCGGCACATGTGCTGCTGTAAGTACTGGATGTGTGTATCGTTGAACAATTCCGTTCGTACCGGCACAGGCCTCATTGGGCCGATGCAACAGCAACTCATGCTGTGCAGTCAGTTGAGCCAAACGGCTGTAAAAGTTTTCTTTCATGCTTGTCTTTTTATGCGCTAATCTTCCAGTTTATTCCACCAGGTGTATTTCAGCACCATTACAATAACCGTTAATACTGCGATGGTGATGAGCAATGGCAGCTTCATCCACAATACAATGTACATGGGCAGTATGGTAAGGCAGCACTGTGCAATGATGCCCAGCACCACATTGAACATGTCGAGCTTGAATCTTTTATTGGCTACAAAACCCGGCTGCTCTTTCAACAGCGCTGCATGCACGGGCTTCCAAAAACCCCAAGGCTTTACCGTGCTGTAAAAACGGGTAAGCGTTGCCATATCTGTCGCCGGCGCTGTATAGGTACCTATCAAACAGCCTGCAATAGAAATCACAAATAACAATGGCCAGATGTACAAAAACAATCCATCGTACAGCTTCAGAAAAACAAGTGCCGAGCCAATGCCACTGGCCATGCCCCAAAAAAAGCCATTGGCATTAAAGCGCCACCAATACCACTTCATCAGGTTGGCGGCAATATAACCGCCATACAAACCGCCCACTATCCATTGCAACACACTGTTTACATCTTTGGCAAAAAAGCCAAGTACAATGCCAATAACCACCACCAAAACCCCTACGATGTAATTGGTACGAATGATTTGCTTATTGCTGGCCTCCGGACGGATATAGCGCAAATACACATCATTGACAATGTAGGCCTGTGCTGCATTGAGGGTGCCGGAAAATGTACCCATAAATGCACCCAACAAACCTGTGAGTACAAGACCTAAAATGCCTACGGGTAAAAACTGATTGACTGCAGCCGGTAAAATTCTTTCAAAGTCTGTTCCAGATTCGCCGGCCAAATTCAACTGAGGAAAATACAGCAATGCCAACACCGTTAATCCAATGACCATGGAGTAACGAACGGGGAGCAAAATGATGGACACAAAACCGGTCATCTTGCTGGCTTCCTTTGGCGAACGGGTCGACAATATTTTTTGCATGTCGTAGTTCGGCGCAGGGCCGGCCAAACTGGCAAACACACCTTTGAACAACATCATCATGAAAAAGATGCCGAACAATTCAAAACCATCGTTGGCAATTTTTTCATTGGCAGCAGGCACAATGGCCGACCAATCAATATTGAGGTGCCAGCCAAAAAACGGATTGAGCCAACCTTCTGGCACATGCAGCGGTTGTGTACTACTATGCAAATGTTGCATGGCAATAACCGCTATGGCCACACAAGCCACCGTCATGATGATGTACTTGATGACATCCCCCAATACAATGCTGTGCATGCCACCCAATATAGAATAGAACATGGCAAACAGCGTAAATACAATACCGTAGAAATGTGCCACATATCCAGCCGGTACATCAAAAGGCACATACCCTTTCACTACTTCCCAGGGCACAAATATTTCCATGAATTTGCCCAGGCCAATAAAGCCGTAGGCCAGAAAACCAAAGCAACCAATGAGGGCAAATACCACCACCACATGGTGCGAACCTTTTACGCCCTTACCACTGGTGCTAAATCGGGTAGCCAGCCACTCAGCACCTGTATTGGCATTGGAGCGACGCAACCACTTCGATAAAAACATCATCATGAATACCTGATTGAATACCGGCCACAACCAGGGAATCCAGATACTCTTGAGCCCGTACACAAAACACAGCGACACCATCCACATGGTACCGCTGATGTCAAACATATCGCTGGCATCACTCAGGCCCAACAAATACCAGGGCAGTTTTTTGCCGCCCATGAGGTAGCTCTCTTTGTTTTCACGTGCTTTTTTGCGCATGTAAAAACCAATGAACACCATGGTGGCGAGGTATGCCAGCACAATCGAAATATCCAGCCATTGTAATTGTATCATCTCTTACGCTTGTTCTCTTTTAATTGGGCCAGTTTTTGTTGAAACAACATCACGGGGTGCTGATAGAATTGTACAAAATCGGCCGCCGATACCTGCCCTGCATAGGGTCCGTAATAATGCATTTTGCCTGTGGAAGGCATATAACCATGATTGCGCCACACCAACACATACGACAATGGATACCTTTCCACAATGGGCAACAACACAGTTGTCCACCATTGCGGATCAGGCACGGATTCCATGCCTGTTTCAGCAAGGGCTGCAATTTTTTTGTGCGACTGCGCCGTAGCACACAATACCTGCACCCGCTGCTGCATGCTTTGTATAAACTGCTGCTTTTGTGCAACCGGTTCATGCTGATACTGATCAAAACTCATCACATCCACCACATCATCGCCGGGGTAATATTGTAAGAATGCCTGCGCATCGGCAAACTCAGCGGTGTTGTACACATACAGCAAATGATGGAGTTTTTTTTGCTCCCGCAAATACTGCACCGTGTAGCGCCACAATTGCTGTATCGCTTCTGGGGTTGCATTGTTTTTGCACCACCAAAACCAGTTGCCCGTTACTTCATGAAATGGCCGAAACAACACAGGAATATACCTGCCGTTGTCATCCTTCAAGTCTTGCATAAATACAGCTACTTTATCGAGCCAGCTATTGAACACAGCATGCTTGCTGCCACCTGGCAAAACAGCTGTCACAGAACCATGCGTGGTATCCCATGCCGAGCCACCTGTAAGCGGATTGCGCAAATGCCAGCTGATGGTGATAACAGAACCGGCTGCATGCCCCTGACGGATGTATTGCTTCATGCTATCAAAGGGTACATCATCCAAATTTTTAGCAGCATCTAATTCCAGGTGACCAATGTCCCAGCCCATCAACCCCGGATGTTCGCCTGCTACCGAAGCCACATCACTTTTACCAGCAATGCCTTTCCAGCCCACACCATAGGCCAATGCATCCTGATGGCCGAAAATGCGGTACTGCGATTGCAAAGTATACAACCGTTGAAACAACCGCCTGGCTTCTTTGGTAGCATGCTTATCCGACACCTGCTGTGCGGATGCCGGCAATAGCCAGCCTGCACAACAGCCTACACACAACACAACCAAAAACTTCTGTATCCTTTTCAGCATCCTGTTATTTTAATACAAGCCAATATCATCTACATAAATCTGACGGGGGAAAGTTGCCGTGCCGCTAAACTCATTGAAAATGATCTGCGTAATGGTAGCCGGATTATTGAAGTTGGTAAACGGCAACTGATAATCTATCCATTCATTCGTTTTGGCAACAGTAATGGTGTAAGTAGCCGCTGTAGAACCGTTGAGGTAAATCCGCACTTTCTTATTCAGGAAATTATCGGGTGCATACATAGAGAACTTCAATCCCTGATAACCAGTAGTACTCAAGGCAACAGATTTTACCAATCGTAAAAATGACCATGCTGCTTTGAACTCAACTTTTAATGAAGTAGCACCTCTGCGTACAGGCGTCGTCACAGTGGCATCATACGTTACGTTGGCTGATGACGGGCTGTAAGTCCAGCCAGCGGGCAAGCCATCGGTAAACACTTCGTACTTAAACCCGAAGATTTTAGAAAATTGAACCGTGCCACTGGGCGTAGTTACAGTAATATAAGCCGTGGTAATACCAGCAGGAATTTTCACTTTGATTTCCTCTTTGGTATTGCTCACAATTTCGGCCGGTGTATCGCCAAACTTCACACTGGTAACACCGCCAAAATAATAACCGCGGATGGTGATTTCCTGATTGGCAGCTCCCGCCATCGGCTCTACAGACAATATCTCAGGAGCCGGTTGCAAAATGCGGAAATTGTAGGTAGCGGTACCATACTTGGTAGTAACGGTGATGGGGTTATCGGCAGGTGCCGGCAGTGTGGGTGGAATCTTCACCGTCACCGATGTATCATCGGCATAGGTCAATGAATCAGCAGCCACTACACCGCTAAAGTCAACCTTGTAGGTGGTTGCCAAATGCTTGCCCTTGATGATGATCCAATCGCCATAGTTCACTGAGGCTTGCTGCACTTCACGATTGGTGAGGTAAGTTACACCCGATATTTCCGGAGCAACAGCAGATGCATCCAGCTTGTTTTTTTCGCAGGCATACAAAGCGCTGAGCAGTAGCAGCGGCAACAGCCGGTAGAGGTTACGCAAATTGTTTTTCATAAATAAGAAGGTAGTGATGGATGAAGAAATTTACCAACCGGGATTGTTTTCTGTAATCATCGGATTGGAGTTCAGTTCAGCCTGCGGAATGGGCAGCAACAAATTGCGTAAACTCCGCACTTTGGAAATATTGTTTTGTCCTGCAGAAATTTTGTTCATTACCTGCAGGTAGATGCCCCAACGCATTAGATCGAAGCGACGAACACCTTCGAGGGCAAATTCCCGGGCTCTTTCAGCAATCACAAAACTTCTGAATTGTTCCTGCGTCATACCGGCGGGAGCTTCTGTAGCGGCTGCACGGATCCGTACGGCATTCAACTGCTTGTAAGCTTCTGTTGTCGGGCCGCTATTGGCTTCATTCGCAGCTTCTGCATAGGTAAGTAGCACTTCTGAGTACCGCATCAACGGATAATGCGCATCGCTGTTGGCAACGGTTCGATCATTTACATCGGCGTATTTGATAACATAAGCCCTGTTATCTGTTGTGCCGTTGTTGTTGTAGGTTACACCATTTACAATGCGGTACAAATCGGCCTGCCACGATGGGTAATAATATTTAGTACCCGTGTTGGTTTCATAGTTGTGTGCTACACCATCCAATGCACGTTTGTCTTTGTCTTCGTAATCGGAATAATGGTTGTTGGTTACCCACACAGCACCACGGCCAAACGTAGAGTAAGCAGAAAAATAAATACTCAGGTTATTAACAAACTGGGTGCCTGCCTGCGATTGCAGCATCCACATATGTTCTTGCTTGTTGCGGCCCGCCTTGCTCCACAGTTCTTTCCAGCTGGTAAACAAACTGTATTCACCACTGCTGATCACTTCCATGGCTTTATCTCGTGCCAGTTCAAAATATTGTTTGGTATCGAGGCCTTCTAAACCTGCTACCACATTTTTTGTATGCAGATACACTGCATTGTCTTGCCCGCCACGCACCGATACCGTGCCCGATGCCACGCCACCCGATGCCATGGTGAGATACACTTTGGCCAGCAATCCTTTGGCCAATCCAAGGGTGGCACGGCCGGGCTCACCAGCCTTGCTATGACCTACCGGAAACAACATGGTTTCAGCCAGCTTCAACTCATCAATAATTACCTGGTACACTTCTTTCACCGGCGATCGGGGCACAGCAGCATTCGCATCTGCCGACAATGATTTCAAACGTACCGGCACAGGCCCGTACAACTGCACCAGCTGAAAATAAGACCATGCCCGCAAGAAGTGGGCTTCGCCCATGATGCGGGTTTTAATCTCGGGGTCAATTTGTGTTTCAATATTGGCCACATTTTCCAGCACCGTATTGGCACGGGCAATGATGCTGTAACAACCTACCCATGGACCATTCACTCCCCAGTACCCCTGTGGGTTGCCGGCGCCACTGGTACCCAAAAACCAGTCTACTCCCGACACATGATCGTCATCCAACACCGTAAGATTCCAAAACGGCTGCAGGTACATATCATAAGTGTACAGAGCGTTATACACCCCATTGATGGCGGTTTTAGCGTCGCTTTCATTTTTGTAAAAATTTTCCGGCGACAAAAACGAAAACGGTTTTTCTTCCAACTCCTTGCTGCAGGCACTGAGCAGTAACACGCCTGCCAATGCAGCCAGTAGGGTTCTTGTTGATATTCTCTTTTTCATTCCTCTTTCTTTTTTTTGACGTGCACAATTAGAAGCCGCAACGGATGGTGACATTATAAGTTCTCGCATTAGGGTAACCACCCAGGTCTACACCAAACAAAGCAGGGTTATCTCCATAGCTGTTCACTTCCGGATCGAAACCTGTGTACTTCGTAAATGTGTACAGGTTATTGACACTGGCAACCACCCTAATGGAGTTGATACCCTTCACCAGTTTCTTGGGCAATGTGTAGCCCAATGCTACATTCTTAATGCGAACAAAACTGCCATCTTCAATAAAACGGCGGGAGAACAACAGTGTACGCCAAAACTGACGGATGGCCTTGGGTTCAGTTGCCATGCTGTTGTCTTTGCCCTGCGTCCACGCACCAGCCAGCATCTCTTCGCTGATGTTTTTAGACGAACCGATATTGCCATTGAACACTTTGTTCATGTTCACCACATCATTGCCCTGCACTCCATTGATAAAAATGCTGAGGTCGAAATTTTTGTAGCTGAAGTTGTTGATGAAACCAAAAGTGTAATCGGGGTTTACATCACCAATCACCATTCTATCAGTGGCCGCAATGGAAGTAGGATCATTGTCGAGGTTCAGATATTTCACTTCACCAATCATACGGCGTATGATGGCCCAGGGCTGATTCACATACACCATCGAATTACGCACTTCTGCTTCGTTGTCATAATAGCCGTCTTCCACATAACCATACAAAGCACCAATGGGCTGACCCGCCACCTGAATAAACGGCGCATCACGGGTAGAAATATTGCTGGCAAATTGCTCCTTCACATCGCCACCCAAACTCAGAATTTTATTGCGGTTAAATGCAATGTTGGCATTGGCTTTCCACTGAAAGTTTTTGTTGTTTACAATCAAACCTTCTACAGACAATTCAAGGCCTTTGTTTTCTACAGTACCAGAGTTGCGCAACTGGCGCTGAAAACCTGTAGAAGCCGGCGTGGTGATGTATTGCAGCAAATCATCTGTTCTTTTTACATACGCATCGGCATGCAACTGCAGGCGGTTGTTGAACAAGCCCAAATCGATACCAGCATTGTAGGCAGTGGTGGTTTCCCACTTCAAACCAGGGTTGGCCGGGCCCGCAAATACATCATCGGCAAGTCCTGTTTGCGTAGTGCCATTAAACGTATAATTATACACCGCCAGTTTCGACAGCGATGCATACGAACCAATACCCTGATTGCCGGTTTGACCATAGCTCAACCGCATGGTGAGGTTAGAAATTGCTTTTGATTTTTGTAACCAGTTTTCCTGATGCAACTTCCACGCTACTGCAGCAGACGGGAAACCAGACCACTTGTTGTTTTTACCAAACTTGCTGGAACCATCCTGCCGGTATGAAAGCGTTAGTAACAGTTTGTCTTTGTAGGTATAATTGATACGGCCCAAAAATGAAATCAGTGTAGACTGATACTTGTTGGTAATGATGGGCAACACCTGCTCGGCAGATTGCATGTTTTCATTTTGCAACAAATCGTTGGGGAAAGTTTTCGCTTCCGCTCTTTTTGATTGAC
The DNA here is from genome assembly GCA_020848815.1 of Chitinophagaceae bacterium. Lineage (GTDB taxonomy): Bacteria > Bacteroidota > Bacteroidia > Chitinophagales > Chitinophagaceae > Phnomibacter. Next base: position 15,930 of record JADLHL010000031.1, read on the forward strand.
CATTGGTTCTTTCAAACGTAGACGCACCCATTACATTAATGCTGTGATTGTCTAGTTTCTTGTTGAAAGTCAGGATGCTTTCCGAAACCATGCTAGTCCAGATATTATCCGCCTTCAATGCCGAACCTTTTACGCTAAAACCTTCAAACACAGTCCGAGGATAATACTGATCTCGGGTGTTGGCACCGTAGTTAAAACCCAGGTTCTGCCGAAACTTGAAGTCTTTCAAAAAACTTACTTCAGCATAGTTGGAAGAAAAGATGGTGTAACCAGTCACCCGGTTGAGTACATCTCTTGAATAAATAACGGGGTTCGTAATGAAGAAGCCTTCACCGGTACCATCAAATTCTTCTTCTTGCTGAATGGTAGGCGGATAAGTAAGGGCAGAACGAATAACACCGGCACTGGCCGCATCCGATTTATCAGTACCGGTTTTTACGCCATTGGTACGTGAGTTGGCAATAGACGTACTGGTGCCCACTTTCACAAATTTGCCTACGTTGCGATGCAGGTTGGCATTCAATCCTATCTTTCTGAAATCTGATTGAATGATAGTACCCTCCTGATTGAGGTATTGAAATGATAAACTGTGGCTGCCAGATTCCGTAGCACCCGATACATTCAATGCATACTGCTGCGAAAATCCTTTTCTGAAAATGGCATCCTGCCAGTTGTTCTTGTCGCTGCCCAACGAATCAATCTGCTCAGGTGAGTAAGGAATGTTGTACGAAGTGCCATCATAATAGTTGGCATTTTCGTACGACAGGTTTTGATAGCGGGCAAAATCTTGTGGAGAAAGCATCGGCAACTTGCGGCTTACTTCTGCCATGCCCAAATTCACCGTGAGTTCTACGCGGTCTTTGCCCAGCCTGCCCTTGCGGGTAGTAATGAGCACCACACCATTAGCACCACGAGAACCATAGATAGCCGTTGCCGAAGCATCTTTCAAAATGTCAATGGATTCAATATCGTTAGGATTGAGAAAAGCCAGCACGTTCAGTGTCTGCTTTTCATCTTCACCAATAGAGCCAGGCGTGCCGCCACTGTTGCTGTTGTTGAATGGCACACCGTCTATCACATACAAGGGCTCAGTACCACCCAAAAAAGAGTTTGAACCACGCACCCTGATACTGAGGCCTGCACCGGGAGCACCATCGTTTTGCGTTACGTTTACACCCGCCAGTTTCCCTTGCATGGCTTGCAAAATATTGGTGGGATTATCCCGCAACAAATCTTCACGGGTAAGGCGTTGCACAGCACCTGTAGCATCCGTTTTGCGTACACTACCATACCCAATCACCACCACATCGCCCAGTGCACTGGCCTGAGTTTTTAATTGTACGGTTACATTGTTTTTTCCCTGAATGGGCAATTCCAGCGTTTCCATGCCCACATACGATATCAGCAATGTTTTGCCGGTAGCCGGCACTTCAATCGTAAAAGCACCTTTCGCATCGGTAAGGGTTGAAATGGCCGTTTGCTTCACCGAAACTGTGGCACCACTCAACGCAGCGCCTTGTTCGTCAGTAACCTTTCCGGTCACTTTTCTTGTTTGTGCCTGTGCTTCGTACAATACAAAAACACACAGCAGCAAACAACACGACATGAATTTTCTCATACAGCAAGATTGTTTGTTCAAATGTAGATTTCGAAGGGTCCAGCTAAATAGTACTATTTTATCCAATTATTGTACTTTTCTGAAAAACAGTTTGAATCTCCCTGCAATTATCTTTCTTCACACACTGTAATAACAGCACAATACAAGCCCAATCAGGCAGGTTTACTCAGCATTCATAAATGATATTATTTTATCATGCCCAGCCAAAGAAACATCCTGAAAGAAATAACGCCGCTCACCGCCAGCGATTGCTTCACCATTTTCGAACGCACCAAAACCGAGTTCGATTTTCCCCTGCATTATCATGAAGAATATGAACTCAACTGCATCTTAAATGCAAAGGGAGCCAAACGCGTCATTGGCGATCATATTGAAGTGATAGACGCAGCAGAACTGGTGCTGGTAGGCCCCAACCTGCCACATGTTTGGAAAACACATCAATGCAAAAGCCGTGATATACAAGAAATCACCATTCAGTTTCACAAAGACTTATTTGACGACAAAATGCTGCGGCGCAATCAACTGCATTTTATCCGCGACATGTTCGATAAATCCACAAGGGGCATTCTCTTTTCCAAAAGCACCATTCAGCAAATCAGTCCGCGGTTGAAACAACTGCGTACCAAACAGGGCTTCGATTCGGTACTCGAACTCATGTCCATTTTACACGACCTCTCCATTTCCAGAAACATGCGCATATTATCCAATGGCAGTTTCAACAATGTACAAAGCAGCTACACCAGCCGCCGCGTAGAAAAAGTAATGGAGTACATGAAACAAAATTTCGACAAACCCATTGCCCTGTCCGATGCTGCCAAGCTGGCCAACATGACACAGGTATCTTTCAGCCGCTTCTTCAAATCTCACACCGGCATCAGCTTTATGGATAGCCTGCTCGAAATACGATTGGGCCATGCGTCGCGGCTACTCATCGATACGCATCAACCAGTTGCTGAAGTAGCTTATCACTGTGGCTTCAACAACATTTCCAATTTCAACCGCCTGTTCCGCAAAAAGAAAAACTGCACCCCCAAAGAATTCCGTGAAAATTACAGTTACGAAAAACGAGTATTTATATGACGAATAGATTATTGAAAAGCGTATGGACAATAGTGGTTGTCTGCTGTATGCTTACAGCGCCAACCAATACCACACAGGCACAAGCGGCAGCACCATTTGCAAATGAAATTGCGTGGTTTAAAAAACAGGATTCTATCAAAGCGCCCCCACAAAAACCCATCCTGTTCATTGGCAGTTCCAGCTTTACCAACTGGAAAGATGTGCAGGATTATTTTCCGGGCTATCCCATTCTCAACCGGGGCTTTGGCGGCTCCTCGCTGCCGCACTTATTGCTCTATGCCGATGACATCATCTTTCCATACAACCCCAAACAAATTGTGATTTACTGCGGCGAAAATGATTTTGGTGGCGGCCCACACATAACCGCCGACAGCATCCTCGTTCGTTTCAAAAGATTGCACAATTACATCCGCAGCAAAATGCCGAAAGTGCCCATTGTTTACATCTCCATGAAGCCAAGTCCGTTCAGACAAAAAGTACTCCCGCAAATGCAAGCCGCCAACGAGCTCATCAAGGCTTTTGCCAACCGCACCAAACGGCTCGAATATATTGATGTGTACAGCCACATGCTCAATGCAGACGGCAGTATTCGGGAAGACATTTTCTTGTCAGACAAACTGCACATGAACAAACAGGGCTATACCATCTGGCAACCACTCATTGCACCCTATTTACGCCGCAAATAAATGCTTCTATGATGTTTCGCTTTGTTTGCTTCAGCCTGCTCTGCATGGGTTTCATCACAGCTGTGGCACAGCCCCGCAGTACCAGCTACGCAGCCAATCATCCCCAAATCCGCATCACCGGCAGAGTGAGTGATGAACAACCGCAACGGCCCCGCTTTTGGGCGCCGGGCGTGTACATTGAGTTGTCATTTCGGGGCGATAGCTGCACCGTATTATTGGGCGATGAAATGAAATGGGGCACCAATCACAACTGTGTGGAAATTCAAGTCGACAATGAACCTTCTTACAAAGTATGGCTCACAGAAAAAGATAACGTACTACATATTGCAGCCAACAAAAAGCAACGCAGGCACAAGCTCACCATCACCAAGAACACGGAAGCCGATATGGGTTACCTCGAACTGCGGGGTGTACGTTGCAACAAGCTCCTGCCTTTGCCCAAGCCCCCCACTCGCCGCATCGAATTTTTCGGCAACTCCATCACCTGCGGCACAGGCATGGATACGCAGGATGCCCCCTGCAACAGTGGACAATGGTACGATCAGCACCGGGCATCCAAAGCTTACGGACCAGTCACAGCCCAAAAATTAAAAGCCCAATGGCAACTCTCCTCCGTGTCTGGCATTGGCCTCATGCACAGCTGCTGCAATAAAACAACCGTTATGCCGCAGGTGTACGACAAAATCAACATGACAGACAACGCACTGCCATGGAGCTTTAGCCGCTACCAGCCCGATGTGGTAACCATTTGCCTCGGTCAAAACGATGGCATACAAGATTCTGTGGCCTTTACCAACGCCTACCTACAACTGCTGCAACAAATGCAACAGCATTACCCCAAGGCTACATTTATTTTACTCAATAGCCCAATGGCGCATGCAGAACTCAACACTGTATTGCAACGCTACATACTGGCGGTGGTGCAGCAAAGCCGGCAACTGGGCATCAGCCGCATCACCCATTACTTCTATCGCCAGCGCTATGCCAGCGGCTGCGATAGCCATCCTACCATGGCAGAGCATGCACAAATGGCCGAAGAATTGAGTGCATTTGTAGCACAAACAATGGGCTGGAAATAAACAGGCGAAACAACTTACAGTAGCTATCAAAGGCCAGATAAAAAAACGATCAACTGCAGTGGCTTAAACTTAATCATTTGCCCCATGCCCTGCAGCTACAGAAAATTATTTGCAAAAAAGTATTGCTTACTACAACTCATTTGCACAAGTTGGTTTGGCAAACACCTGGAATAAAGAAGAAATGTCTTTTAACAAATTCTACCACTTGCCAGTCATTCATTCGGTGTCCAATAGCAGTCTTAGTATTCAGAAATCCATAAAAAAATGACACCATGTACAACAGAATCTTTTCCAATCAGCTCCGTTTTTTTATACTCACCTGCTGTTGCTTTGCACTCTCCTTTCAGGGTATAGCACAGGAAAAAACCTACCAGTTATCGAGTCATATTCTGGACATCTCGACCGGCAAACCAGCGGCAGGTGTTACCATTATCCTTTCTAAAAAAGAGAACAATGATCAATGGAAAATCATTGACGAAAAAAAGACAGATGCCAATGGGCGGATTAAAGATTTTCTACCGCAGACGAGCAATAATCTTGGTATTTACAAACTCACCTTTCACACCAAACCATACTTTAAGCAACTTGGTCAACAGTCATTTTATCCCTTCATTGAAGTAGTGTTTGAACTGGCAGACAATGAACATTATCACGTTCCTATTACCCTCTCAGCTTACGGTTATGCCACCTACCGGGGTAATTAATGGTGGGTATCATCTTGAGCCTTCCATCAACAGTCATCACACAAACATGATCAGCAGTTCAAAAGCCTGAAGCAAGCAAACACGAAAGATTATTTACCAAATCTCAAAAACACCAATGCGAACATACGCATTGGTGTTTTTTATAGCGGTAAAAGTCAGCCCGAGTATTCTTATTCGCCAGTAAATGTTTATTTTAACCCGTTGATTAAAAAAACAAGCAAATAGCCCTGAAATACCAGCTACGGTGACCATAAAAACACTTGCAGTCATTTAGGCGCAGTTTTTGTTTCAAGCTTCCTTACAACCTCAACAAACGCTGTTTCGGCATGCTGCTAACCTTTGTA